>NZ_BAAAYN010000007.1:0-91930 GCF_039536245.1 Cryptosporangium minutisporangium
CGGGTACAGCGTCCACTCCAACGAGGCGGTTCCGGCCGGTCAGGTCTGGCTCTACGGCGTGCCGGACGACCAGACCTCGGCGTCCTACCTCTCCCGGTCCTACTACCTGGCGTGGAACCAGTGGCCGCAGGTCAAGCTGGCGGTCACCTACTGCGGCTACAAGACGCCGTCGGACAGCATCGGGCACCAGTACGGCTACCGGATCATGGAGGCGGACGGCACCGCGAAGCCGCAGCTCGCCGCGCTCGCCAGCATCCGCCAGGCGTTCGGGTCGCTGCAGACGCTCTGACCTTCCCGGCGACGGCCGGCCACCGGATCCGGTGACCGGCCGTCGCTGCGTCCAGCGCGTGCGGCGATCCGCTTTACTCGGAAGCGGGAACGTCCGTGAAGTGCTCGACGTGGGGCGGGCCGGAGAAGAACGGGCCGATCGCCGCGCGCCACCGGCCGAACCGGTCCGTCGCCCGGAAGTTCTGCTCGTGGGCTTCGACCGAGTCCCACTCCACCAGGAGGACGAAGCGGCTAGGGGTCTCGATGCCCTGCGTCATCCGAATCGAGCGGCATCCTTCCACCCCGATCAGCTCGGTGACCGCGGTGCGGTACGCGGCGGCGAACTCGGCCTCCTGGCCGGGCGTGACATCGATGAGCGCGACTTCCAGAACCATGCTGCGGAGCTTGCCAGCCGAGCGGAGGTCGCGGGGCGCGGGGGGTCGGCACCGGATCGCCCCGATCCGCAAATCTTTCAGTGCGCATCCGGCGAACCGCACGTACGATGCAAGCAAGTCGCACGCTGCAAGAGCCACGGGAAGGCACGGGGTCCGACCGTCTTGATCGAATCGGGACGAAGTCGGGATGAATACCGCTTCACCAGGTGAGGGATCGCTGACACTCACCGGCCCTGGCTGGCCGTGCGCGCGGGTGCCCCTTACTATTAGGTTCCGACGAGGGGAGTAGCCCCACGGTCCACCCGGTCAATACGGCGAGCGCAGCAGTACCGCGCAGACCCCGGGCACCGGCTCGCTTCGGCGGGTAGCGAGACCTCGGACACGTTCCGCTGCGCGTGATCCGGGGGCACTATGTCCGTTTCGTTGTGGGTTTGGGCCGCTACCATCGGTGGGTTGGCCATACTCGTCGCCATCGACATCTGGCATGCGCGGCGTCCCCACCACGTCGGATTCCGCGAGGCGACCACCTGGTCGGTCATCTACATCGTCGCGTCGATCCTCTTCGGCATCGGAGTGATGATCTTCGCCGGTGCCGAGCCCGGAACCGAGTTCTTCGCCGGCTGGCTGATCGAGAAGAGCTTGTCCGTCGACAACCTCTTCGTCTTCGCAGTGATCCTCTCGACGTTCGGGGTGCCCGACAAGCACCAGCAAAAGGTGCTGCTCATCGGCATCTTGGGTGCGCTGGTCATGCGGGCGATCTTCATCGCCGTCGGTGCCGCGGCCATCCACCGCTTCGCGTTCACGTTCGTCGTGTTCGGTGCGTTCCTGATCTACACCGCGGTCAAGCTCGTCCGCTCGCACGGTGCGCAGCCGGACGTCGGGAACAGCCGTGCGGTCCGGATGCTGCGACGGTTCGTTCCGGTCACCACCGAGTTCCCGGAGAACAGCGCGCTGACCGTGAAGGAGAACGGCAAGCGCCTGGCGACCCCGCTGCTGATCGTGGTCGCCACGATCCTCTCGGTCGACCTGGTGTTCGCGCTCGACTCGATCCCCGCCGTGTTCGGCGTCACCGAGAGCGCCTACATCGTCTTCACCGCGAACGCGTTCGCGCTGCTGGGCCTTCGGGCCCTCTACTTCCTCCTGATCGGGCTCCTCGACCGTCTGGTGCACCTGCACTACGGCCTCGCGGTCGTGCTGGCCTTCATCGGCGTGAAGCTGATCCTCCACTACGCCCACTCGGTGTGGCCGTCGGTGCCTGACATCCCGACGTCGGTCTCCCTGGCGGTTGTCGTCGTCGTGCTGGCCATCACCACGTTCACCAGCCTCCGGTCCACTCGTAAGGCCACGCACGCGGTCGAGGGAGTCGAGTCCGGGGCGGCCGCGGGAGGCCGCAAAGCCGGAGCCGCCGATCATGGATAGTCGACGGTTTTCCCCACACTTAGCGACGAACTTGTCGCACCATGTAAGACCTGGTCCGCGGTTCGGGTATGAGCAACACACACGCTCCTGCGCCGGCGACGGAGCGGGGCACACCAGTCGTAGAGAGGCCTGACCGGTGGATGTTCCTGCCTGGGTGCAGTGGAGCGTGCTCGGCGCGCTCATCGTCCTGTTGGCGTTCGACGTCTGGGTGATCGGCCGTCGACCGCACGAGCCGTCGATCCGGGAGAGCACCAGAGGTGTTCTCTTCTTCATCGGACTCGCGCTGGCGTTCGGCGTCGGCGTGTACTTCCTGGCCGGTGGCCGGTACGCCGGCGAGTTCTACGCCGGCTGGCTGACCGAGTACAGCCTGTCCGTAGACAACCTGTTCGTGTTCCTCGTGATCATGAGCAGATTCAAGGTGCCACGGGTCTACCAGCAGAAGGTGCTGCTGATCGGCATCGTGCTCGCGCTGGTGCTGCGCGGCATCTTCATCGCCGCCGGCGCCGCCGCGATCGAGCGCTTCATCTGGGTGTTCTTCCTGTTCGGCGCGTTCCTCCTCTACACCGCGTGGAACCTCGCGTTCCATCACGAAGAGGAGGAGGAGTTCAAGGAGAACGTGCTCATCCGCTGGTCGCGGCGGGTGCTGCCGATCTCCAAGGACTTCGGGGACGGCAAGCTGCGGACCGTCGTCGACGGCAAGCGCATCTGGACGCCGATGGTCGTCGTCCTGATCGCGATCGGGACGACCGACCTGCTGTTCGCGTTCGACTCGATCCCGGCCATCTTCGGCCTCACCCGGGAGCCGTTCCTCATCTTCACCGCGAACGTCTTCGCGCTGATGGGGCTCCGGCAGCTGTACTTCCTGCTCGGCGGGCTGCTCGACCGGCTGGTTTACCTCTCGATCGGGCTGGCGTTCATCCTCGGCTTCATCGGCGTGAAGCTGATCATGGAGGCACTGCACGAGAACTCGCTGCCGTTCATCAACGGCGGCCACCACGTCGAATGGGTGCCGGCAGTGCCGATCTGGCTGTCGCTCGTAGTCATCATCGGCACGCTCGTGGTCACGACGATCGCCAGCCTCTGGAAGTCCAGCCGCACCGCCCCCGAGCGCGAGCTCACCTCGACGAAGTCCTGACGACAGCGCCGCTCACCTGGCTGCGAGCAACGTCGCGGCCAGGAGGGCGGGGTAGAACTGCGGGTCGGCGGGGGAGTGGCCGAGCAGCGTCTCGATCCGCTCCAGGCGCTGGTACAGCGACTGCCGCCGGAGATGGAGCGCCGCCGCGGTCCGGGTGACGCTGGCACCGTGCCGGAGGTACAGCTCCAGCGTGCGCACCAACTCGGTGCGGTGCCGGGCGTCCCAGGCGACGAGCGGGCCGATCGTCCGGTCGACGAACGCGTCGAGCCGGCCCGGGTCGGCGTGGCGGCTGAGTTCCAGTTCGAGTGCGAGCGTCCGTGCCGACACCACCACCGGCCGGCTGCCGGGCCGGGTGGCGCCGCGACCGGTGCGGGCCAGGGCGAGGGCCAGCGCGGCCCGCGCTTGCTCGAGGGAGGACGCCCAACCCGCTGTGCCCGCGGCGTCCACCGCGTAGCCGAGCGCCACCGTGATCTGCGGCGCTCCGGACCGGCGTCCGGTCTCGTCGAACGCCGCTTCCGCCGCGCCGACCGGGTCGCCGGAGTCCGGGGTGACCACCAGTGCCAGCACCGATTCCCGGACTCGCGCCCGGAGAGCGGACGTCCCGAGCAGCCGCGCCGCCTGGTCGATCAGCGTCACCGCAGGCCGGGTCTCCGGTGCGTCGACCGCGACGCCGACGAGACGCCGTCCCGGCGGCGGGCGGAAGCCGGCGAGCCCGGTACGGACCGCGGCCTCCGCCGGTGCCGGACCGCCACCGGCGACCAGGTCGGCCAGGAGCGCGGCGGCGTGCCGCTCCCGATCCGTCGGTGGGTCGCCGGTGCGGAGGATCTCCACCGCGAGAGCGGTCGCCGTCCGCTCGACGGTCGACGCCAGGTCCTCCGGGGCCAGCGGGGAGCCGACTCCGGCCACCAGCCGTCCCCAGACCCGGCCGTGGACGATGACCTCCGCGTCCGCCACGGCGTCGTCCACCGTGGTCCACGCCGCGTGATCGTCCGGTACGCCGTAGGACGCCACGAGCGCCCCGCTCGCCGTGGTCAGGACGACCGGGGCTCCGGTGACGTCCGCGGCGGTCCGCAGCAGGCCGGCGACGCCTGCCCCGGCGATCAGCGCTTCGTTCAGCGCCCGGGTCACCCGGTCGCCGAGACGGAGTCGCCGCGCCCCCTCGTCGACGATTGCGGTGTTCGCGGCCTCACACATCCTGATGAACGGCACGACGGCGCGCAGCACCACGAGCGGTAGCCCGCATCGCTCGGCCTCGTCGACGAGCTCGGCCGGGACGTCCGGAAAGCTGCGCCCGAGCTCGACGGCGAGCCCGCTCACGCCCCGGTCGGCCAGCTCGCGGACGTAGTGACGGCGGGCGCCCGCGTCGCTGCCGGCCAGGCCGAGGCCGGTGGTGAGCAGCAGTTCGCCGCCGGACAGCAGCGGGCCGATCTCGTAAATCTCGCTCGAGTGCACCCACCGCACCGGGCGGTCGAGCGCGCGTTTCCCGGCCAGCACCTCCGGTCGGGCGTCGCGGACCACGTCGAACGCGAGCAGTTCGGCGAGGGTCAGCGCCATCGCGGCCGCCTCCCCGTCAATTCGTCCACCTGGAGCCCGCCCAGTATGGACGCGCTGTCAGTTGTCCACGGCGGCGGCCGGGCGCAAAGTGTGGGGCATGACGATCCAGACCGTGCTCGACCCGGCCGCGCTGCTCGCGGTCGCGGTCGAGGAGGCCAGGGCCGGGTTGGCGGAGGGCGGCGTCCCGATCGGCGCGGCGCTGTTCGCCACCGACGGCACGCTGCTCGGCCGGGGGCACAACCGCCGCGTGCAGGACGGCGATCCGTCGCTGCACGCGGAGACCGCCGCGTTCCGGAACGCCGGACGGCGACCCGGCTACCGCGACACGATCATGGTCACCACGCTCTCGCCGTGCTGGTACTGCTCCGGGCTGGTCCGCCAGTTCGGGATCGGCCACGTGGTGATCGGCGAGGCGACCACGTTCTCGGGCGGGCACGACTGGCTGGCCGAGAACGGCGTCGGCGTCACCCTGCTCTCCGACGCCGAGTGCATCACCCTGATGACCGACTTCATCCGGGACCGCCCGGAGCTGTGGGCCGAGGACATCGGCGTGGATCCCGACGACGTCACCGGAGGTCGGGGATGACAACGGTTCCGGTTCCTTCCATCGATCTCCGTCCCTGGTTCGCCGACGACGACGACGCCGCGCGCGCCGCCGTCGCCGCACAGGTGGACGCCGCCCTCCAGCGGTCGGGGTTCATGCTGGTCACCGGCCACGGGGTCGCGCCGGAGCTGCGGGCGGCGACCCGGGCGGCGGCCCGCGCGTTCTTCGCGCTCCCGACCGAGGTGAAGCAGCAGTACGCCGCGACGGTCGGCGGCCGGGGTTGGCTCCCGACCGGCGTCGAGGCGAACGGGTACGCCGAGGGCACCGAGACGCCGCCCGACCTCAAGGAGACGTTCGCGATCGGCGCCGACGAGCCGGTCGGCGATCCGGCGGCGGACGACGTCTGGTTCCTGCCGAACGTCTGGCCGCCCGAGGTTCCCGCGCTGCAGGACACCCTGACCGAGTACCGGGCCGCCATGCGGACGCTCGCCGACCAGCTGCTCGAACTCTGCGCCGCCGCCCTCGGCTTGCCGACGACGTTCTTCGTGCCCACCACCGACCACCCGACCTGGACGCTGAACATCAACTGGTACCCGCCGATGGGTGTCGTCGGCGAGCCGGAGGAGGGCCAGTACCGGATCGGCCCGCACACCGACTTCGGCACGCTGACGCTGCTGGACCGCGAGTACGGCAGCGGTGGGCTGCAGGTGTTCACCGCGGACGACGAGTGGGTGGACGCCCCCTACGACCCGGACGCGTTCACGATCAACGTCGGCGACCTGCTCGCTCGCTGGACCGGAGATCGGTGGCTGTCGGCGCGGCACCGGGTGTTGCCGCCGCAGGCCGACGCGCCGGACGAGGACCTCGTCTCGCTCGTGTACTTCTACGAGGCCAACCACGACGCGGTCGTGGAGACCCTGGAGCCCCCGATCGGCCGTGCCGCGCACCCGCCGGTGGTGTGCGGCGACTTCATCCGCGAGCGCCTAGACGCGATCTCGATCGGCTGACCCCGAGCGCTCTATCGGCTGAGCCCGAGTGATTTGACGCAGCACGGCGGCCGCACCCGCCGTCAACCCCTGGCGCCTACCGGCTGTGAGAGGACGACAGATGGCTGTGGCCGAAGAAGCGGGCGTCGAGCCGCTGCGGGAGGGCAGTTACGGCACCAAATTGGTCGCCGTCGAACCCGGCGGGATCGAGAAGATCCCACTCGCCGACCGGCACGGCCGGCCGCTCAACCTGTTCTGGACCTGGGCGTCGCCGAACCTGGAGTTCGCGACGATCTACCTCGGGGTGCTGTCCACGCTGGTGTTCGGCCTGACGTTCTGGCAGGCCGTACTGGCGATCGTGCTGGGCAACGCGCTCTCTTCGATCGCGCACGGCGTGCTCTCGGCGCGTGGCCCTCTCCACGGCGTGCCGGAGATGGTGTTGTCCCGCGGAGCGTTCGGCTTCTGGGGCAACCTGCTGCCGGCCGGGTTCCTCTCGGTGACGGCCGGTGTCGGGTGGTTCGCGGTCAACAGCGTGAGCGCGACGTTCGCGCTCAACTCGCTGACCGACCTACCGAAGTGGCTCTGCCTGGTGATCGTCGTGAGCGCGCAGGTCGTCATCGCGTTCCTCGGCCACAACTTCGTGCACTCGTTCGAGCGCTGGGCCTTTCCGGCGCTGGCGGTGATCTTCGTGATCGGCGCCGTCGTCGTGCTGAGCAAATCGAACCCCGGCGCGCCGGCCGGAGAGGGCAGCCCGGGGGTGGGAGCGGTCGGCGGCTTCCTGCTGACGCTCGCCGCGGTGTTCGGCTACGCGTCCGGCTGGAACCCGTACGCCGCGGACTACACCCGGTACCTGCCGCCGGACACCAACCGGCGTGCGGTGGGGATCTGGGCCGGTGCTGGGCTCTTCGTCGCCTGCACGAGCTTGCAGATCGTCGGCGCGGCGTCGGTCACGATCGGGCCGCCGAGCTCGGACAACCCGACGACAGCGTTCGTCGACACGATGCCGACCGTGCTCGCCAACCTGACACTGCTCGCGATCGTCGTCGGGGGCATCTGCGCGAACGTGCTGAACATCTACTCGGGGTCGATGTCGTTCCTGACCATGGGCGTGCGGCTGCCCGCGCACCTACGTCGGGCGTTGGTCGCGGCGACGTTCGGCATCGTCGGATTCGTCGTGGCGTACTTCGGGCTGGAGGACGCCGGACACAAGTACGAGGACTTCCTGCTGGTGATCGGGTACTGGATCGCGCCGTGGCTGGGCGTCGCGCTGGTCGACCTGTGGCTGCGCCGCGGTGACACCGACGGATCGGCGATCGCGCCGGTGCTCTACGACAAGCGGTACACGAACTGGGCCGGGCCGATCGCGATGGTGGTCGGGCTCGTGGTGTCGATCGGGCTCTTCGCCAACCAGGCCAAGTACACCGGGCCGGTGGCGGAGTCGAACCCGGCACTCGGCGACGTGACGCCGATCGTCGGGCTGGTGCTCGCGGCGATCGTCTACTACGCGATCCGGGTCGCCGCACTCCGCCGTACGCCGGTCTCCGCCTGACGTTCGCGTTGTCCGTCCGAGGGCCCCTTCCGCGGGAGGGGCCCTCGCGGTGTCCGGCTCGGCGAGATACCCCCGCAAATCGGGACACCGATAACTTTTGGTACATATGCTGTCACGGACTGCGAGCTTGGCGGGGGGCTGGCGTGGGTGACACGGTGCACGACGCAGCGCGTGCGGACATCGACTTCCGGGAGATGGTCGACGCCATCACCGACTTCGGCCTGATCCGGCTGGACGGGGACGGCCTGATCCAGGGTTGGTACGGCGCGATGAGCGACATCACCGGCTACGGTCCGGAGGAGGTCACTGGTCGCTCTGCGGGATTGCTGCACGCCGAGGGCGCTGAGGGTATCGGTGCCGAGCTCGCCGAGGCCCGGTCCGCCGGTCGGTACGTCACCGAAGGGTGGCGCGTGCGGAAGGACGGAGATCGGTTCTGGGCCGCCGTCACGCTCACTCCGCTCGGCGACGGCTACCTCAAGGTGGTCCGCGACCTCACCGAGCGCCGCGCGCAGGAACTCGCGTTGCGCAGCGTCGAGGAGACGATCAACAGCATCACCGAGTACGAGATCGTCCGACTGGACGCGGAGGGCATCGTCCAGTCGTGGAACCCGGGCGCCGAGCGCCTCCGGCAGTACACCGCGGCCGAGGTCGCCGGCCAACCGGTCTCGATGTTCTACTCGGAGGAGGAGGTCCGGCGCGGTGTCCCGGAGCGGGAGATGGCCGCGGCCGTGCGCGAGGGCCGGTTCGAGTCCGAGGGCTGGCGCCTGCGCCGCGACGGCAGCCGGTTCTGGGCCAACGACGTGCTCAGCCCGATCCGCAACCCCGAGGGCGACGTGGTGGGGTTCGTGAAGGTCTCCCGCGACCAGAGCGAGCGGCGGGAGGCCGAGCAGCTGGTCTCCCGGCAGCGGGACGAGATCCTCGAGCTGTCCACGCCGGTGATCCAGGTCTGGGACGACGTCCTCGTGCTGCCGGTCATCGGCACGCTGGACAGCGCCCGCGCCGCCAGGCTCACCGAGAATCTCCTGGAGCGGATCGCCCGTGACCAGGCCGAAGTCGTCATCCTCGACGTGAGCGGCGTGCCGGCCGTCGACACGGAGGTCGCCCAGCACCTGCTGAAAACCGTCGAGGCCGCCCGCCTGATGGGTAGCATCAGCGTGCTGTCCGGGGTCCGGCCGGAGACCGCGCAGGCCATCGTCCACCTGGGGATCGAGCTCGGCGCGCTCCGCTGCCGAAGCAACCTCAAGGACGCGCTGCAACTCGCGCTCCGGCTGGTCGGCGCATCGTTCGCTTCCGACAAGGCAGGCGTTGATGCCTGACGAGGTGCCGATCATGCGGATCGGCCGCAACCTACTGGTGACGCTCCAGGGCGACCTCGAGGACGCCATGGTCGAGCAGATCGAGCGGGTCGTCACCAACGAGGTGGCGCGCACGCAGGCGACCGGGATGCTGATCGACATCAGCGGCCTGACGCTGGTCGACTCGTTCGTCGCCCGGGTGATCGCCCGGCTGGTGGGCATGGTCCGGCTCCTCGGCGCGGAGACCACGGTCGTGGGCATGCAGCCTGCGGTCGCGATCACCCTCGTAGAGCTGGGGGTGTCGATGAAACACGTGCACACCGCACTCAACGCC
Organism: Cryptosporangium minutisporangium; assembly: GCF_039536245.1. Lineage (NCBI taxonomy): Bacteria > Bacillati > Actinomycetota > Actinomycetes > Cryptosporangiales > Cryptosporangiaceae > Cryptosporangium > Cryptosporangium minutisporangium. The sequence continues at coordinate 9,479 of NZ_BAAAYN010000007.1, forward strand.
GAGCAGGGGATGGCGCGTCTCCGGGGACTGCAGGATGAGCGTCTCGACTGACGGCAGCGTGCTCACGGTCACGATCGGCGCCGAGTCGGACCTGTTGCGAGTGCGCACGACACTTCGGTCGGAGTCACAGGCGGCCGGGCTCGGCCTGACGGCGGCCACCAAGTTCGTGACCGCAGGCAGTGAGCTGGCCCGGAACATCATTCGGTACGCCGTGCACGGTCAGGGCGAGGTCCTGATCGAGCCGCTGCAGCAGCAGGGCGGCCGGCGCGGGGTCCGGGCGACGTTCGTCGACGCCGGCCCCGGCATTACCGACCTGGACGCGGCGATGACCGACAACTTCACGACCGGGGGCGGCCTGGGGCTCGGGCTGCCCGGCAGCCGACGGCTGGTCGACGAGTTCTCCATCGACAGCGGCCCGAACCGGGGCACCACGGTGGTGATCACCCAATGGGCGCGGTAGCCGACGAGTCGATGGTCCGAAACCCGCACCATCGGCAGGTGGCGGTGGGCGACGACACCGCGGTCGGTGAGGCGCGGCGGATCGCCCGCAAGCTCGCCACCGACGTGGGTGCCGACGAACTCGGCGGCACCCGCGCGGAGTTGGTCGCCACCGAACTCGCCACGAACCTCCTGCGCCACGCGGACGCCGGCGGATGGATGCTGCTGCGGACCGTGCCGCCGAGCCGGGTGGAGATCCTCGCGGTCGACCGGGGGCCCGGTATCCGGGACCCGGCGGCGGCCCTGGCGGGCCGCGCACCGGCGCCGAAAGGCCTCGGCTGCGGGCTGGCGTCGGCCCGCCGAGCCTCGTGCCTGCTGGACCTGTACACCCGGGTCGGCTCCGGAACGGTGGTCCTGGGGTTGGTCGACGTCACCGACGCCGACGCGTCGGCGGAGCCCCGGCAGTGCGCCGGTGTCTCGATCGGGCTCTCCGAGGCCTGCGGCGACGGGTGGGCCGCGATCGAGGTGGACAGCCGGCTCGCGGTCGCGGTGGTGGACGGGATCGGACACGGCACGCCGGCGTCGGCCGCCACCGACGTCGTGCTGGACGCGTTCGGTCAGGCGCCCACCGAGCTGACGACGTTCACCAAGCGCGCCAACGAGGTCGCCCGGGGAACGCGGGGCGCCGTCGCCACCGTCTGCGTGCTGGACCCCGACACAGACAGCTTGTCCTGCGTGGCGGTCGGCAACGTCAACGGCCGGGTGCTCGCGGGCACCACCGAGAAGGGTCTGATCACGTTCAGCGGCAGCCTCGGGCTCGCGGCCCAGCCGCCGTCCGCGAAGATCCAAACCCACGACTGGCCGGCCGAGGCCACGCTGGTGCTCTGGACCGACGGCCTGCGCAGCCGGCTGGACCTGGCCGGCTATCCCGGGTTGTTCGCCCACGATCCGGCGGTGGTGGCGGCCGTGCTGCACCGGGACTACGGCCGGGGAACGGACGACGCCACCGTGGTCGTCGCCCGCCGGCCCGTGGCGACCGGGAACGGCCCCCGGTGAGCACCACCGGGAGCGGCGAAGCCACGGACATCGCCGCGCTCACCGCGGAGGTCGAGGCGCTGCGCGCGGAGCTGGACGAGACCAGCCGCGGGCTGATGGCGCTCTACGCGGAGCTCTCCACGCAGACCGAGGAACTGGAGCGTGCCCGGCTCGCCGCCGAGGAGGCCACCCGCGCCAAAGCCGCGTTCCTCGCGGACATGGGGCACGAGATCCGCAACCCGTTGAACTCGGTGATCGGCTTCGCCGAGCTGCTCGACGAGACCGAGCTGACCCCCGAGCAGGCCGACTACCTCAAGCCGATCCGGGCCGCCGGCGACCATCTGCGCAGCCTGATGGACGACCTGCTCGACTTCTCCAAGCTCGAAGCGGGGCACTTCACGTTCGAAGCGATCCCGTTCGACGTGGTCGGCTGCGTCGAGGACGCGCTGGCGATCGTCGCGCCGCAGGCGGCGGCCAAGCAGCTGAGCCTCGCTGCGGTGTTCACGCCGGACACCCCGACCACGGCCAGTGGCGATCCGACCCGGCTCCGGCAGATCCTGGTCAACCTGTTGGTCAACGCGGTGAAGTTCACCGCGGAGGGGCAGGTCTGGGTCGAGCTGGCGGTCGTGCGGACCGGGCCGGACCGGGCGTCCCTCTCGTTCGCCGTCCACGACACCGGGATCGGGATCTCGCCCGACGCGCTGGAGCGGATCTTCGTCCCGTTCGCGCAGGCGGACGCATCCACGACCCGGCGGTACGGAGGAACCGGCCTGGGGCTCTCGATCGCCCGCGAGCTCAGCGAGCGGATGGACGGCGAGCTGACCGTCGCGTCCGAGTTCGGCGTCGGCTCGACGTTCACCAGCACCGTGTGCCTCGACGTGAGCGCGGAGACGCTGGCCGACCCGGACGACCAGCCGCTGAGCGGGCGCACCGTGCTGCTCGTCCACGACGATCCGGTGGCCGAGCGGGCGCTCCGCGTTCACCTGACGGGCTGGGGAGCGGTCGTGCGGACCGAACCCGGACCGGTCGACCCGGTTCTCGCGGTGGTCGGAGCCGGCTCCGAGCCGCTCCTCGGGCTCGGACCGGCCGTGCCGGTCGTCGTGCTCGCCCCGTTGTCGGTGCGGCGCCAGACGTACGACGGCGTCGCCGCGGTGCTGTACAGCCCGGTCCGGCGGTCGCAGCTGAGAGCGGCGGTGAACGCCGCGCTCACCACGGTCACCGACTCCCGACCCGCGTAGACGGCGTCCGATCCCCGTTCATTTCCCGTTCACGCCGCTCGGCGACGGTTCAGGCAGCGGCCACGACGGGTAGCCGGGAGTGGATGCACCACAGAAGGGGGTCTGCGATGACGGGCGAGACGGTGGACGCCAGGCCGGCCGAGGCGTCGTTGAGCGGCAGCGATCTGGACTTGCTGTTCGACGAGACCGGCGGTTTCCTGCTCGAGCGCGCGCGCGACTACCTGATCGAGAACTACGACGACGACGATCCGGTGCTGCGCAAGCTGGACGGCGAACCGGTCGACACCTGGCGCGAGGGTTACCCCTACGACCAGCGCATGTCCCGGGACGAGTACGACCGCGTGAAGCGCCTGCTCCAGATCGAGCTGCTCAAGCTCCAGTACTGGATGAAAGACACCGGCGAGCGGCTGGTCATCCTGTTCGAGGGCCGGGACGCCGCGGGCAAGGGCGGGACCATCAAGCGGTTCCTGGAGCACCTCAACCCGCGGGGTGCGAGCGTGGTGGCGCTGGAGAAGCCGAGCGAGCGCGAACAGAGCCAGTGGTTCTTCCAGCGGTACGTCGCGCACCTGCCCGCGGCCGGTGAGATCGTGCTGTTCGACCGCTCCTGGTACAACCGGGCCGGCGTCGAGCGGGTGATGGGCTTCTGCACCGACGAGGAGTACGAGCAGTTTCTCAAGGACGCGCCGCGGTTCGAGGACATGCTGGTGGAGAACGGCATCAACCTGATCAAGCTGTGGTTCTCGGTGACCCGGTCGGAGCAGCGGACCCGGTTCATCATCCGGCAGATCGACCCGGTCCGGCAGTGGAAGCTCTCGCCGACCGACGTCGCCTCGCTCGACAAGTGGGACGCGTACACCGACGCGAAGGAGGCGATGTTCCTCCACACCGACCTCGCCGAAGCGCCGTGGACGGTCGTGAAGAGCAACGACAAGAAGCGCGCCCGGGTGGAGGCGATGCGGTACGTGCTCTCCCGGTTCGACTACGCCGACAAGGACGAGGAGGTCGTCGGCGAACCCGACCCGCGGATCGTCGGCCCGGCGGCCAGCGTCCTGCCCGACTGAACCGCGTCCGCCGCAAGAATGCCCGCCGCACCCGCGGCGGGCATTCTTGTCGGATCGGCGAATCAGAACGGGCAGGTATTCATCGACGCACTGACCGGAGCGAATAGTCCGGTGGACGGTCCGGGACAGAGGAACTGCGTGTAGCGGGTGTCGTTGTCCACCCATCGCTTGAGCCACGAAATGAAGTATTTCGCCATCGTGGTGTTCGCCGACGTCGGGAAGAAATGGTCGGCGTTCCGGAGTTCGATGTAGTCCTTCTCGGCTCGGGTGATGCTGTTGTAGAACGGCTTCGCGTGGTCGTTCGGTGAGGCGACGACGTCCGACGAGCCGCCGAAGAACATCGTCGGCACGGTGACGCTCGACCAGTTCCGCTCGCCGTTCCAGGGCGCCATCCCGACGATCGCCTTGAGTGACGGGCGCTGCAGCGCGGCCCGCCGCAGACCGCCGCCGCCCATGGACCAGCCGGCCGCCGCGAGCCGGGTGCGGTCGATCCGGCTCGCGACCGAACTGCGGTTGGTCGCCCAGTCCAGCGCGGCGAGCGCCTGGTTACCGCGGGCGTCGGGCAGGTCGGTGGTGCCGCTGGTCTCGATGCCGACGACCACGAAGCCCTGGGACGCCAGGCGCGGGCCGAGCCAGTTGAGCTGGGCCCAGACCGAGAGGAAGCCGGGCACGATCACCACGGCGCCGTACGTCTGGCTGGTGTCCCTGGGGTAGTAGATCTGACCGCCGCCGAAGCCGGTGGCGCCGACGATCGGTTGCGAGTCGACCGCGAACGGCCCGGTCGTCGCCTCGATGCTCGCGTTGGTCGGGTCCGGTCCGCGTTGGTAGGGGTTGTCCGCCGCCTGGGCGGTGGGGGCGGCGGTGAGTCCGCCGGCGACCAGCGCGGCGATGATCAGCAGGAAACCCGGTAACGGGATCCGCCCGCGCCGGGAACGGCCGGGACTTCGGAGAAAGGACAGCACGTCGTCGTACACCTTCCGGTTCGAGGGTGTGGCGACGGCGCGGGACCGGCGAGGAGCATTCAACCGCTGACGTTCGCCATGGGCCGGCTGAATAATCCTCACTCGGGCAGGCCGAGGAAACGCTACGGGTGACGATTTCCCGCGCGCGCCGTCACGAGGATGCGGATGACGGAAGTATGCGGCGGCGCGAAATGGAAAGGGGCCCGTGCGAGCGAAGATCGCTGCCGAATGACAAAACATCGCACGCCGAATTCGGACAGCGAGAATTCGTTGTCATCCCGCAGAGTGCGTTCTGGCGCGGAGGCCGCGGCCCGGCCGCCCGCATCGGCGGCCGGGCCCATGAACGAACCGAGGTGGCGGGTCAGGACTCCTCGGCGCGCGCCCGTTCGAGCGCGGCGAGCGTCTCACCCGCCAGGTCGTGGAGCGGGTGGTCCGGCGCGGTCGCTTCGCGCAGCGTCCGGTACGCGGCGATCGCGGCGTCCAGGTCGGTGAGCGCGCCGCGCCGTCCGAACCGCTCGCTCAGCGCCAGGCCGAGCCGGAACGTCACCGCGTTCCGGCCGTCCTGCTCGGTCTGCCCCGGCTCCGGTGCGTCGACCGGAGCGGGCGCCTGCTCACCGGACGGCCCCGCACCGGACGGCGCCGCACCCGACGGCATCTCACCGGACGGTGCGTCGCCGGGTAGCGTCTCGCCGGAGCGGACAGCCGCCGCAACCGCCTGCAGCCGAGCGTCGGCGTTGCCCTGAGTACCCGCGGTCGACGGCGTCGCATCACCGACCGGGGGTGTCCGGAGCGGGGCGCGCAGCGCCTCGCGGAGGAGGCCGACCGCCTCGTCGAGGTCGGCGTCGCGGCCGGGCCGATGGCTACTCGTCTGCAGCAGGTACCCCAGCGACGCCACCCGTCCGGGCAGATCGGGGTGGTCGTCCTCGGTCGCGGCGACGGCGGCCTGACCCAGCTCCAGCGCCTCGCCGATGTCCGCCTCCGCGCCGTAGCGCTCGAACCGCTCGGCCAGCACGGTCGCCAGCCGCATGCTCACCGCGGCGGGCTCCGGCGTGCCGCTGCGCTGCGCGGAGACGAGCGCCTGCCGCAGCGTCGCGACCGCTTCTTCCAGGTCGTCGCGCCGCTCGTGCAGCTCGAACCGTTCGAACAGCGCGTCGCCGAGCTGCCAGCGCCGGACCGCCAGACCCGGGTGCCCGCTGGGTCCGCTCATGATCGACGTCCGCGCGTGGGTGATCGCGTCGTCCAGGTCCGCCGATTCGCCGTCGCGGTCCCACCGCTCCTTGAGGACCGCCGCCAGGCACCAGGACGCCTCGTGCTGCTCCGGGCTCTCCGGCGGGAGACCCTCGGCCGCGCGCCGCAGCGCGTCGATGGCCTGGTCGAGGTCCTCGTCCTTACCCGAGTTCGCGTGCCGGTCGGCCAGCGCCAGCCCGAGGTTGGCGTAGTAGCCGGGGCGGTTCGGGTCGCCGTCCACCGCGAGCTCGGCCGACTGCCGGAGCGTGGTCACCGCGGCGTCGATGTCGGCTGGCCGGTTCCGGACCCGGTACCGCAGCCGCAGCGCCAGCCCGAGGGTGCAGAGCGCGCCGGACGTCCGGTGGTCACCCTTGCGCATCGCGTCCACGGCCGTGCCGGCGGTGCGGATCGCGTCGTCCAGCAGGTCCGCGTCCTGCGCCTCCTCGGCGCGCGCCAGCAGCGCGTCGGCGTACCCGGCGAGGAACCCGGAGCGGGCCGGGTGGTTCGCCGGCAGGGTGGGCAGGCCCTCCTCGTAGAGGGTCAGTGCCTCGCCCAGATCGGACTCCTGGCCGGTCTCGCGGTAGCGCCCGACCAGCGTGTCCGCCAGGTCGGCGCGGGCGTCCACCACCGCGGGGTGCTGCGCGGGCGTCCCGGCGAGCAGTTCGCGGAGCAGGGCGACGGCGTCGTCGAGATCGGCCGGGTGGGCGTAGACGCCGAAGCGGACCTGCAGGGCCGACTTGAGGCTCCACAGCGGAGCCAGCCGGGTCGGGTCGTCGGCCGGGAGCTCGGCGGCGACCCCGCGGAGCAGCACGACGGCCTCGTCGAGGAGGTGCGGGTCGTGCTCCTCCATGGCCTGCTCGATGAGACGGTCGGCGTGTCGGACGCGGGCCGTCGTGTCAGGCTCGGTCTTTTGTGCGGGGGCTGCCACCATTCCTCCACCATCGTTAACGGGTGACCCAAATGTCGCCTGGTGGCCCTCAGTATCTGCGAAGTCACTGAAGAGTGGGGGACACCCACATCCCCGGAACGGTGTGCACCCGCGCGAGTGGTGTGCGTCAGTCGAACGGCAGGCGGACGCGGACCGTGGTGCCGACATCCGGAGCGCTCAGGATCTCCACCTCGCCGCCCAGAGCCCTGGCCTGGTCCCGGATCCCGGCCAGACCGCCCTCCGCGACCGGACGTGCACCGCCGACTCCGGCGTCGACGACCTCGCCGACCAGCTGGCGGTCCTCGGCGTAGACGCGCACGACGACCTCGTCCACCTCACCGTGGCGGGCCGCATTGGTCAGCGCCTCGGCCAGCGCCAGGTACAGCGCCCGCTCCAGACCCGAGGACGGCCGCACGTCGGTGATCTGCAGCTCGACGGCGAGGTCGAGCCGCTCGGCGAGGCTCTCCAGCGCGGCGGGCAACCCGCCCTCGGTGAGCTGCCCGGGATGGATGCCGCGGGCGAACGCGCGTAACTCACCGAGCGCCTGGGTCGCCGCCTCCCGCGCCTCCCGCAGCGCGGCGCGCGCTTCCGGCTCGGCGACCGACGCTTCGACCGCGGCCAGCCGCATCGCGAGCGCCACCAGCCGCTGCTGGGCGCCGTCGTGCAGGTCGCGCTCCATGCGCTGCCGCTCGGTGGCCTCGGCCTGCAGTACCCGCATCTGCGCCACCCGGACCTGTTCGATGCGGGCCTGCACCTCGGTCTGCAGCTGGGCGTTCTCCAGCGCCCGCCGACCGGCCAGCAGCGCGGAGGTGACCAGCCCTTCGTGCCGCCGCAGCGCCGGGTCGGTGTCGACGATCGCGAGCGGCTCGCCGCCTTCCGTGACCACCGGGAGCCGCCACCGCCCGGCATCCTCCCGGGACGACGGTGACGGCACGACCCGGCCGGTGTAGTCGACGTACTGGGCCTGCCGCGGTACCCAGAACCAGACGTCGAGCGACGGGTCGCGGAGCACCGCGCGGAACGCGTTCCGCACCTGTGCGGCCGAGGGCGGGCGGGTGAGCTGCAACAGCTGGTCGGCGACCGCGACCTCGGCCCACCGACGCCGGAGCCCGACGGCGAGCAGGGCGAGCGGCACCGAGAGCGCGAGCGTGCCCTGGATCAGATACGTGTCCAGCTGCTTGTCGAGCCCGGTGATCGCTCCGGTCTGGACGAACGCGGAGAGCAGGCCGACGACCGCGACGGCCGCCAGCACCGGAAGCGTCAACGCCCGCTCGACGCCGTGCAGGCGCCGCTGCCGCCACCAGATCACCGCCGCGAACGCGGCCGCGATCGAGAGCGTCAACGCGGTGACGGCGGCGAACGCCCAGTTCTCGACCGTGTCCGAGTGCGCGACGCGGGGCCACCAGACGTCGTCGGCGAAGCCGTACGTCGACGCCGGCGTCGCCAGGCAGAGCGCGACCTGGCCGCCGACCAGGACGAACACCGCTGCCGCCGCGAACCACCGCTCCGGCCGGCCGTGCAGGCGACCGTCCGGGTAGTAGAGGATCCCGATGCTGCCGAACAGGAAGAAGAACGACTGCGCGAACGCCGAGACCAGCGGGCCCGGCCCGGCGTTCCAGGCGGCCAGCCACGTCAGCGCCCAGCAGAAGGCGGCTCCCACCAGCAGCAGGCCGGTCGGGCGCGTGCCCCGGCCGGTGGCGAGCAGCACGCCGGCGGCCGCGGTCGTCCCGCATTCGAGCAGCGTGATCGCCGCGGCGGGGGTGTGGACCTGCCAGTGCGGCCATCCACTCAAGACCGCCGCCAACGCGGCCGCGAGCCCGACGAGGATCGCGCCCTGCCGGGGGTGACGCTCCAGAGTGGCGCGCAGGCGTCGTCCGCTCCGCGAGCCGACCTCTGTAACCACGAGGTCACCCTAGGGGCAGAATCAGTGTGCTGTGTTCGCTTGTGCCCGCTCCGTATCCGGATTGGGCGGGCTCATAAGTCGGCGGCGCCATCCTGCCGCCGGGCCCGCAGATAGGCGAGGACCGCGGAGACTCGCCGGTGGTGACCGGTCTCGGTCGCGGGAAGCCCGAGCTTGGCGAAGATGCTCGCGATGTGCTTCTCGACCGTCTTCTGGTTGAGGACGAGGATCGTGGCGATGCCACTGTTCGACCGGCCCTCCGCCATGTGCCGGAGGACGTCTTTCTCGCGATCGGTCAGCTGCGAGACGCCGGGGCTGGTGGAGCGCTTGCGGCGCTGTTCGAGGAGTCGCTCGACGACCTCGGGCTCGATCACGGTGTCGCCCGCGGCGATTCTGGTCAGCGTGTCCTGCAGCGTCGCGACGTCGGCGACCTGCTCTTTGAGGCGGTACCCGACGCCGCGGGAGCCGATCTCCAGCAGGCGCATCAGGTACGGCGTCTCGGTGTAGTGGGAGAGCATCAGGATGCCCAGCTCGGGCCAGGTCTCCCGGAGCCGCTCCGCGGTGGCCAGGCCACCGTCCGGCTTCGGGGGCATGCGGATGTCGAGGATGACGACGTCCGGCAGATCGTTGGTGATCTTCTCGAACAGTTCGTCGCCGTCGGCGGCCTGGGCGGCGACCTCGACGCCGGCGGCCGAGAGCAGGAGGCACAGACCGTCCCGGAAGAGGGCCGCGTCGTCGGCCACGGCTACGCGCATGGGATCCTCGCCGCCACCGTGAAGTCGACGCTCGCGCCGTCGGTGACCTCGGTGCTCGGCGCGAGCAGCTCGCCGCCGATCGCGCGGATTCCGCTCCCGAGCGGAGCGAAGTACTTGGCGCTCTGGTCGCCGTGGGCGTCGCCGACGCCCACGGCGGTCGTTCGTACCCACAGATCGCTGCCGCGGGTCGTGACCTCGACCCTGATCTCGGCGGCGTTCAGCTGTCTTGTCACGATCGTCAGCACCTCGGTCGTCGAGTAGTAGGCCACCGCTTCTACCACTGGCGGGAAGCGCCGGGCGGGGGCGGTGATCGTGACCGGTACCGGGAACCGGTCGGCGACGGCCTCCAGCGCCGGACCGAGCCCCGCCTCGGTCAGTGTGGTCGGATGAATGCCGTCGGCCAATTCGCGCAGCTCGCGGAGCACCTCGCGGATCTCGTCCTGGATCTCGCCGACCAGATCTCTGGCCCGCGAATCGAGCGGAACCGTCGCGCTGGCGGCCCCGATCCGCATGGTCAGGGCCGCCAGCCGGTGCTGGGCACCGTCGTGCAGGTTCTGCTCCAGGCGTCTTCGCTCGGCCCAGCGGGACTCTTCCACCTCGCGGTGCGCGGCGGTCAGGTCCTGTCGTTCGGCGCGCAGCCCGGCCTGCAAGCCGGCCAGCGCGAGCGCTGGGCCGGCCGCCCGTACGGCGGTGGTCACCAGGTCGGTCCGGTGCCGGTGGTGCGCGCTGCCGACGAGGATCGCCACCGGCTGGCCCGCGTCGAGCTTGAGGTCGGGGGACGGGAGATCGGGCGACGTTCCGTTCAGCGGCCGGTCGGCCGGGTGGGCACGGTCGGTGGGTCCGCGACCGTTCTCGGACTCCAGCGTCCGACCGTCCTGGCAGATCACCGCGAACCGATCGCTGGCCGGCACCTCGACCTCGTGGCCGTCGGCGTCCACGTACCGGCGTAGCCCGCCAACCCAGTACCCGACCTCGATCGACGGGTCGCGGAGCGCGCGGCGGAGCGCGGACTGCAGGCGGTGCGGGCTCGCCGGCCAGGACAGCCCGGTGACCGCGTCGGCGACCTCCGCCCGCTCGGCGGCCAATCGCGCGGTGGCGGCGACGACCGTGAGCGGCAGGGCCAGCAGCGCGATGCCGATCACGGTGGGCACCCAGAGTTCGCCCGTCCCGGACGGTGACCCGGCCAGCGCCCAGGCCACCAGCACCGCGACCGCCGCGACGACGGCGGGCAGCTGGGCGGTGCGCAGCGTCCGCCGCTCCAGCCCGCGGACCCGGCCCAGCCGCCGGCCGACCAGCGTGAGGAACGCGGCGATCAGCGCGAGATCAGCGATGTTGGACACCGTGCGAACGACCTGAGCGCCGTCGGTGATCGCCAGCAGGACGTCACCGGTGACCATGGTGACCGTGGCCACGATCAGGTAGCGGCGCTCCCAGCGGTTCACGCGGTGTGACCAGTAGAGGAGCGCGGCGGTCAGCAGCAGCCAGAACGCCGAGTTGAAGAGCGACCCGACGATCGCCGGGATCGCCGGATCCCACAGCCCGATCCAAGTGCCGGAGCGGCAGACCCCGGCGATCCCGAACGCCCACGGCACCGATCGGCCCCGGGTCCCGGCACCGGCGCCGCGCAGCAGCGGGGCGACCGCGGCGTGCGCGATGGTCAACAGCGTGTTGACGCTCGCGAGCAACGGGTTGACGTGCCAGAGCGGCCACTGGAGCACGGTGGTGACCGCGACCGCGGCCACGACGACCCCGATCACGGTGGTCGCCAACCGCACCCGCTCGGGCAGCGACGGCCGGGCCGGCCGGGTCAGCGTGACGCGCTCCGCGTACATGCACTGTGCTTAACCGGTCCGCATCGGCGAGTACAGAGGGTGTACCCCCAACTCGGCCACCGGGGCGTCACCCGAACGGATTCGGGGGACCGCACTGGCGCCGGCTCCGGCCGCTCCCGGCAAGCTGAGCGGCACGGTCGGCCGGCATGGAGGGGTGGGGCCGACGGTCGCTGGGTCGCGCTGTGTCCGGGGAGGCAGATCGCACCAGCGTCCGGCGGCCCCGAGTCCGGCCGACCCCTACTACCAGCCCCGTTCCCGCCACTCCCCGAGGTGGGGCCGCTCCGCGCCCAGCGTCGTGTCGTCGCCGTGACCGGGGTAGACCCAGGTGTCGTCCGGTAGCCGGCCGAACACCTTGCGCTCCAGGTGGTTCATCAGTGAGCGGAAGTCCTCGGGTGTCGTCGTCTTGCCGGGGCCGCCGGGGAACAGCGAGTCGCCGGTGAACAGGTGGGGACGGCCACCCGGCTCCCGGTAGAGCAGCGCGATCGCGCCGGGTGTGTGCCCGACCAGGTGGATGACGTCGAGCCGGACGTCCCCGACGGCGACCGTGTCACCGTCGTCGACCAGGTCGGTGGCGACGACCGGCAGCGCTTCCGCGTCGGCCGGGTGGGCGACCAGCCGGGCACCGGTCTCCTTGGCGACCTCGGCCAGCGCCTGCCAGTGGTCGGCGTGGCGGTGCGTGGTGACGATCGTGCTCAGCTCGGCGTCGCCCAGCAACCGGAGCAGCGTCCCGGCGTCGTTGGCGGCGTCGATCAGCAGGGTCTCCCCGGTGGCCGTGCTGCGGAGCAGGTACGCGTTGTTGTCCATCGGGCCGACCGACACCTTGGTGATCGTCAGCGGGCCCGCGGCGCGGGTGGCCGGGGCGCCCTGCGGGTCGACGTGCCCGGTGTAGTCGGTGTCAGGGCTCATGCGGGCCTGCCTCCTTTACTCCTGGTTCTTTCATCCTGGTGCATCCGTGTTGCGGGGCGCTACGCGTCCGGGCCTCCGTGACATTGCGGAGTCGGGTTGGTCGCCGCGCCGGTAGTCTCGCCTCGGGCGGGCACGTGATACCGGTCACGGTGAGCGTGCGGTCTCTCGAACATGCGGTCGAGCCCGGGCAGAAACTGTCGGACCCCGCAGTTAGATTGGGTGCCGGCTTCGTCTGGGGTGTCCCGGGCCGGTGAGTGCCGGTCCACGGAATGCCGTGACGACGCCCGGGGCTGGCGCTCGTGGACGAGCGTCCGCCCAGCTCAGGCACTATCGCCGACGAATGGAAGAGAACCACCGTGGCCGACCGGCTCCTCGTGCGTGGAGCACGCGAGCACAACCTGCGGGACGTCAACCTCGACCTTCCCCGGGACGCGCTGATCGTCTTCACCGGGCTGTCGGGGTCGGGCAAGTCGAGCCTCGCGTTCGACACGATCTTCGCCGAGGGCCAGCGTCGTTACGTGGAGTCGCTGTCGGCCTACGCACGGCAGTTCCTGGGGCAGATGGACAAGCCCGACGTCGACTTCATCGAAGGGCTGTCGCCCGCGGTCTCGATCGACCAGAAGTCCACCAACCGGAACCCGCGGTCGACCGTCGGCACGATCACCGAGGTCTACGACTACCTGCGGCTGCTGTTCGCGCGCGCCGGGGTGCCGCACTGCCCGGTCTGCGACGAGCAGATCAGCAAGCAGACGCCGCAGCAGATCGTCGATCGGGTGCTCGCGATGCCCGAGGGCTCGCGGTTCCAGGTCCTCGCGCCGGTGATCCGCGGCCGCAAGGGGGAGTACCTCGACCTCTTCGCGGAGCTCCAGGCCAAGGGCTACGCCCGGGTCCGGGTCGACGGCGTGGTCCAGCCGCTGACCGAGTTCACCGAGGGCAACACCAAGCTGAAGAAGCAGGAGAAGCACACGATCGAGGTCGTGGTCGACCGGCTGGCGGTGAAGGAGAGCGCGCAGCGGCGGCTGACCGACTCGGTGGAGACCGCCCTCGGTCTGGCCGGCGGCATCGTGGTGCTCGACTTCGTCGACCTGCCCGAGGACGACCCGGGGCGGGAGCGGAAGTTCTCCGAGAACTTCGCCTGCCCGAACGACCACCCGCTGGCGATCGAAGACCTCGAGCCGCGGACGTTCTCGTTCAACGCGCCGTACGGAGCCTGCCCGGAGTGCACCGGCATCGGCACCCGCAAGGAGGTCGACCCGGAGCTGATCATCCCCGACCCCGAGCGGACGCTCGGCGATGGCGCGATCCAGCCGTGGTCGACCGGCCACAACCTGGAGTACTTCCTCCGCCTGCTCTCCGGCCTCGGTGACGCGCTCGGCTTCGACCTGGACACCCCCTGGGAGAAGCTTTCCACGAAGGCGAAGAAGGCGATCCTGTACGGGCACGACACCCAGGTGCACGTGCAGTACACGAACCGGTACGGCCGCAAGCGGTCCTACTACGCGAGCTTCGAGGGCGTGATGCCGTTCCTCGAGCGGCGGCACGCCGAGACCGACTCCGACTGGAGCCGGGAGCGGTACGAGGGCTACATGCGCGACGTGCCGTGCCCGGTCTGCCGCGGTACCCGGCTCAAGCCCGAGGTGCTGGCGGTCCGGCTGTCCGGCCGGAACATCGCCGAGGTCTCCGCGCTGGCGATCGACGAGTGCGCGGCGTTCCTCGCCGACCTGCAGCTCGACGCCCGGCAGCGGATGATCGCCGGTCAGGTGCTCAAGGAGATCAACGAGCGGCTGCGCTTCCTGCTCGACGTCGGGCTCGACTACCTCTCGCTGGAGCGGCCGGCCGGGACGCTCTCCGGCGGCGAGGCGCAGCGGATCCGGCTGGCCACCCAGATCGGATCGGGCCTGGTCGGCGTCTTGTACGTGCTGGACGAGCCGTCGATCGGGCTGCACCAGCGGGACAACCGCCGGTTGATCGAGACGCTGATCCGGCTGCGCGAGCTGGGGAACACGCTGATCGTCGTCGAGCACGACGAGGACACGATCGCGGCCGCCGACTGGGTGGTGGACATCGGTCCGGGCGCCGGTGAGCACGGCGGCAACGTCGTCGTCTCCGGCACCGTGTCCGAGCTGCTCGCCAGCGAGAAGTCCCTCACCGGTGCCTACCTGTCCGGGCGGCAGAGCATCCCGGTACCGCCCGTGCGCCGTCCGGCCGACCCGAAGCGTCGCCTGGTGGTGAAGGGGGCCCGCGAGCACAACCTGCGCGGTCTGGACGTGGCGTTCCCGCTGGGCACGCTCACCGCGGTGACCGGGGTCTCCGGATCGGGTAAGTCGACGCTGGTCAACGACATCCTCTACACGGTGCTGGCGAACACGCTCAACGGCGCGCGCATGGTGCCGGGGCGCCACCAGCGGATCACCGGGCTGGACCTGGTCGACAAGGTCGTCGGTGTCGACCAGTCGCCGATCGGCCGGACGCCGCGCTCGAACCCGGCGACGTACACCGGCGTCTTCGACCGGATTCGGAAGCTGTTCGCGGAGACGACCGAGGCGAAGGTCCGGGGTTACGGGCCGGGGCGCTTCTCGTTCAACGTCAAGGGCGGACGCTGCGAGGCGTGCACCGGTGACGGCACGATCAAGATCGAGATGAACTTCCTGCCGGACGTCTACGTGCCGTGCGAGGTCTGCAAGGGCGCCCGGTACAACCGGGAGACCTTGGAGGTCCACTACAAGGGCAAGACGATCGCCGAAGTGCTGGAGATGCCGATCGAGGAGGCCGCGGAGTTCTTCGCCGCGATCCCGGCGATCCGGCGGTACCTGGCGACGCTGGTCGACGTCGGGCTCGGGTACGTGCGTCTGGGGCAGCCCGCGCCGACGCTCTCCGGCGGCGAGGCGCAGCGGGTGAAGCTCGCCACCGAGCTGCAGAAGCGGTCCACCGGAAAGACGGTGTACGTGCTCGACGAGCCGACCACCGGTCTGCACTTCGAGGACATCCGCAAGCTGCTCGGTGTGCTCGACCGCCTGGTCGAGCAGGGCAATACGGTGATCGTCATCGAGCACAACCTCGACGTGATCAAGACCGCCGACTGGATCATCGACATGGGGCCGGAGGGCGGCAACAAGGGCGGAACGGTGGTCGCCGAGGGCACGCCCGAGCAGGTCGTGGAGGTCGAGGCGAGCCACACGGGTCGGTTCCTCGAACCACTGCTGCGTGGCGAGGGCGCGGGTGCGGCGGCGCTGCGCGCGAAGGCCGAGCGGACGGTCGCCCAGCGTCCGAAGCGAGCCCGTAAGGCCGCCGCGGTCGGCTGATCCCGCGCAACCCAACCACGTGGCGATGGCCGCCCCGCTACGGGGCGGCCATCGGACGTTGCGGGAGCGGCGAGCGCGTCAGCTCATCGTCGAGGACGCATTGCGCGCGGCCTGGTACGAGGGGAGCGAGATCATCGGCGGTCGCTCCTCCCATGGAATGTCCCAGGTCACCGGCACGACTTCGCCCTCCACCCGGCTGAACTGGACCAGGTCGTGACCCTCCGGCCGGCTGGGGCCGATGCGCGCGGTCAGCGTCTGGATGATCGTGGCCGCCATCCGCCCGAGTGCGGCGGTGTCCTGGTGGCCGTGCCCACGCTCGCCCAGATCGACCTGGGCCACGGCGTCGATGCCGTGGGCGAGCACCGTGTCGATGAGGATGCCGGTCTCCACCCCGTACCCGGGGGCGAACGACAGGCGCTCGAGCAGGGAACGCCGTCCGGCGTACTCCCCGGCCAGCGGCTGGACGACACCGGCCAGCTCCGGCAGGAACGCATTGAGCAGCGGACGGGCGGTCAGCTCGGTGACCCGGCCGCCGCCGACCGGTGAGACGCCGGCCAGCGGCCGGTCGTAGAACGCCTTCACCAGCTGGACGCTCGGATCACTGAGGATCGGGCCGAGCAGGCCGGTGACGTAGTGCGGACGGAAATCAGTGAGATCCGCGTCGACGTAGACCACGATGTCCGCGGTCGTCGCGGCGAGCGAACGCCAGAGCACCTCACCCTTGCCGGGACGGCTGGGGAACTCGGGGACGATCTCGTCGCGGTGGACGACGCGCGCCCCCGCGGCGGCCGCCCGCTCGGCGGTTCGATCAGTCGATCCCGAGTCGACGACCACGATGTCGTCGATGAGGCGGCTCTGGTCGGCCAGGTTCACGATGCGTTGGACGATCGTGCCGACGGTTTCTTCCTCGTTGAGCGCCGGCAGCACCACGGCGACGGTCGTCGAGCCCTTGCGGTCGGCAAGAGCCTCGACGGGCCAATCACCAGCGGTGGAGGTCCGGCGGGAGAACCAGGCACGGGTGTCGGCTCTCATCGGCGACCCCTTCCGGTCAGGACCGAGCTGTTGTGGATGGCCAGCTCAGTGTGACGGGTGAGAACAACCACGCTGTCGGACAATGGTTTCTTGTGAGTTTCGTCCTGTGGTCACTCAAGTGACCTGCGGTGACCGGTTTGGAAGGGGCAGAAGATCCGGCCCCGGACAGCAGGCCGTCTCTACCCCTTCGCTGCTGTTTTCATGCGGCTGAGTGACGTTGAAGCGGGCCTCACGGTTATCCATAGTGCGCCATGGTGTGCCGGTGAAGCACCGTTTAAGTGAGCGAGACAATGCATAAACTGATTTTTGGGACACTGCACCGCGCCTAGTCCGCGGCGTGCCGCCAGCCGTCGTCCGACAGTGCCGAACCGCCCTGCGGGCCCATCAGCAGCATCCCGCCGTCGATCACCCAGGACGCGCAGGTGACGAACTCCGTCTCCGGACGCGCCAGCAAGCCGAGGCCCCCTTCGCCGCGCAGTAGGCGGCCGAGCCCACCCGCGGAGCGTGCTCGTGCACGCTGGTGATGTTGACGATGCGCCCGCCCCGGCCGGGCGCGCGCATCCGGCGGGCGGCCCGCTGCGCGCAGAGAAACGGTGCGGTGAGGTCGACGTCGAGCACGTGCTGCCAATCGTCGAAGCTGGTATCGACGGCTGGGGTCGACGTCCCGACGTCCGCGGCGGTGACGACCCGGTCGTTGTCGGTACAGCGCGGCGGCATGAGCACCCCCGTCCTCCAGCCGGAAACCGGCACCACCTGCGTGTGATGCCCGCATACCCGACCGGAGCGAGATCTACCGTGCGCGACGGTTGCAGTTTCGGGGGAAGGATGAGGCTTTTGAGGCCCGTTTGCGCCGTATACCGGCTCCTCGATTCCCCGCCCGAGGAGGGGTAGCGGCAGAATGGGGGAATGGCACCGCTCCGTCGCATCTTCTACGACACCGAGTTCATCGAAGATGGGCGCACCATCGACCTCGTCTCCATCGGGGCGGTCGACGAAGACGGCAACGAGTTCTACGCGATCTCGACCGAGTTCGACGACAGCCGCGCGATTCCCTGGGTCCGCAAGAACGTTCTCGACAAGTTGCCTGGCCCCGCCGACAAGGCGTGGAAATCCCGCGACCAGATCCGCGTCGAGCTGCTGGACTTCCTCACCGCCGGGGTGACCAACCGGGGTTCGATCGAGCTCTGGGCCTGGTACGCGGCCTACGACCACGTGGCGCTCTGCCAGCTGTGGGGAGCGATGCCCGCGCTGCCGCGACCGATCCCGCGGTTCTCCAAGGACCTCCGGCAGCGCTGGGACGACCTGGGGCGACCCGAACTCCCCCCGGCCGGCGCGGACCAGCACGACGCGCTGGCTGACGCCCGGCACAACCTGGCGCGCTGGCAAGCGATGGAGAAGGCGCGGCTGTCGGGCGCGGAAGGTGTCCGCATCGGATCCGCCTGACGACTACGGTGTGCATCGAGGCGGCTACCGCGTCGAAGGCATAGTGGACGCGGTCCCTTCGCCGTCCCCGCGCTACGAAAGGACCGCACCATGCACATCGGCGTGCTCACCGGCGGTGGTGACTGCCCGGGTCTCAACGCCGTCATCCGGGCGATCGTCCGGAAGGGTGTCGGGGCCTACGGTCACGAGTTCTCCGGGTTCCGGGACGGCTGGCGTGGCCCGGTGGAGGGTGACGCTCGGCCGCTGGGCATCGATCAGGTCCGCGGGATCCTGCCTCGCGGCGGAACGATCCTCGGGTCGTCGCGGACCAACCCGTACAAGGTCGAGGACGGCGTCGAGCGGATCCGGCAGACGCTGGCGCGGCGGGGAGTCGAGGCGCTGATCGCGATCGGTGGCGAGGACACGCTCGGGGTGGCCAAGAAGCTGACCGATGAAGGCATTCCGGTCGTCGGGGTGCCGAAGACGATCGACAACGACCTCGGAGCGACCGACTACACGTTCGGCTTCGACACCGCGGTCACCGTCGCGGTCGACGCGATCGACCGGCTGCACACCACCGCGGAGTCCCACCACCGCGCGCTGGTGGTCGAGGTCATGGGGCGGCACGCGGGGTGGATCGCGCTGCACGCGGGGCTCGCCGGCGGGGCGAACGTCATCCTCGTGCCGGAGCTGCCGTTCGACCTGGACGATGTGATCAAGCACGTGGAGAGCCGATTCTCCACGCAGTACGCGCCGATCCTGGTGGTGGCCGAGGGCGCGCTGCCGCAGGAGGGCGCCGAGGTACTGCAGAGCGGGGAGCTCGACGCGTTCGGGCACGTGCGGCTCGGCGGGATCGGCCAATGGCTGGCCAACCGGATCGAGGAGCGGACCGGTAAGGAGTCGCGGGCCGTGGTGCTCGGGCACGTGCAGCGCGGTGGGTCGCCGACGCCGTTCGACCGGGTGCTGGCCACCCGGTTCGGTCTGCACGCGATCGAGGCGGCGCACGAGCGGGACTGGGGAAAGATGGTGGCGCTGCGCGGCACCGACATCGTCCGCGTCCCGATCGAGGACGCGACTCGGGAGCTCAAGACGGTGCCCCTGAGCCGCTACGCCGAGGCAGAAGTCTTCTTCGGCTGAGCGGCCCGCCCAGGACGACGCTGACGCGCAGCGTTACTTGTCGTCCTTGGCGAGGTCCAGGGCCAGGTTGAGGACGAAGCTCACGACCCAGACCACGATCGCGCCCCAGAAGCCGGCCCAGAACCCGTCCACCTCGAACCCGAGGTCGAACTGCTCGGCGAACCAGCCGACGAGCAGGAACAGCAGCGCGTTCACCACCAGGCCGAACAACCCGAGCGTCAGCACGTAGATGCCGCAGCCGATCGCTTTCACCAGCGGCTTCACGATCGCGTTGACCACCCCGAAGAGCATCGCGACGACGAGCAGCGTGCCGACCTTGGCTGTCCAGGAGGTCTCGGTGACGTCGATGCCGTCGACGACGTACGTCGACGCCAGCAGCGCCACTGCGGTGACCAGCAGCGTGAGGATGATCTTCACGCCACGATCCTGGCAGACCGGGTCGAGTTGCCCCGCGGACTCCACCACACGAGCCCCACGCGTTTCGCGCGCCCGGCCGATTTTCGGGAAGGCCACCTCACGCGGGCGCTGGAGAGATGGTCTTTCGGGAATTCGGTCCGCGCCGTCCGCCCCGGCGCGGGACAGCGGGGTGCGGCGGGATTCGGGGTCAGGGCCGGAGGTCTACTACGTCGGGTGCCGCGGGGTGGTGCGCGGACAGCAGGTCGTGGTTGACGCCGGTCGGCGTCCGGCCGTCCGCGCGGTCGAGGACGTCCTCGTCGACCCGGTACGCCAGGCACGGCACCCCGGCCGCCCCCGCGAACCGCGCCAGCTCCCGCAGCGACCACGGCAGCTCCGGCAGGTCGGCGACCCGCCGCCCGGTGGCGTCCAGCAGCGCGACCCGGTCCACGTCGCCCCGCAGCCGCCGCAGCGCCGCTTCGGTATCCGCGTCGAACGAGGGCTCCGTCGGCCCGGCCTCGAGGCCGGCGGCGACGATCACCACCACCGAGGCCACCGGGCCGCCCGGACCGTCCGGATCCGGCGTCGAGAGCGCCCGGCCGCCCACCGGCAACCGCCGCACCCGGTCGAGATCGTCGGTCAGCGTGATCTGACGGCTGTCCGCGTACACGGTCAGCTCCGGCTCGGCGGTCCAGTCCGCGTATTCCTGGGGCGAGTCGAAGTCCTCCGGGTCCATCGAGTCGTCGAGCTGAACCAGCGTCACCGGCTCGCCGACCTCGGGACGGAGCACCACCGGGGCGGGCAGCGCCGGGAACCGCTCCGGAGTCCGCGCCACCTGCGCGCGGATCTCGTCGCGTTGGGCCAGGCGCTGGTAGCGCTCCAGCAGCGGACGCTCGCGCTTCTCCGCCCGCGCGGCGATGAGCAGCCAGGCCGTGGCCGGCATCAGCCAGCCGAGCGTGAGGCACGCCACGCCACCGATACCGCCGACCACCACGAGCGTGTCGACGTCGGTGCGCACGAACCCGAGCAGGAGCCCGAGGCACCCGGCCGCCAGCGTCACCGCCTGTAACCAGTCGCCGACCACCCGGGCGACCTCCGACCGCGTGCGCCACCCGCCGTACGACGCCAGCGGCCACGACGTCAGCCCGCCGAGCGCGATCAGGGCCAGCGCGCCGAACGCGACGTAGATGGTCCACTGCTCGTTCGTCGCTGCCCAGCCGGCGAACCCGGCGGCCGAGACCAGCGCGAGGACGACGCGGGCGACGCGCACCATCCGGCGGATCGGCCGGCGGGCGGTGATCGCGACGCGCAGGTCGGTGTCCCGGCGGCCGGTCGGTAGTGCGGACGTACCGAGATCGACCGACTCGGGCAGTGCGTCAAGCATCTGTGCATACCTCTCGAAACAACCTCTGCGACGTGGTACCGATCACCCCGGTCCCACGGAGCGGGTGCGGACCGCGACCAGCGTCTGCGGCCAACTACGCTGGGGGCGTGATGGATACCGTCGTCGACGACCTGGATATCTGGCGCTCTCTGCCCGCCGCACAGCAACCGACCTGGCCGAATCCCGACAAGCTTGCCGAGGTCGGCCGCACTCTCTCGACCGTTCCGCCGATCGTCGCGCCCTATGAGGTCGACGCTCTGCGTGACCGGCTTGCCGAGGTCGCGCACGGCCGGGCGTTCGTGCTCCGCGGCGGCGACTGCGCCGAGACGTTCGACGACAACACCGAGCCTCACCTGCGGGCGCTCACCCGGGTGCTGCTGCAGATGGCGGTCGTGCTGACCTACGGCGCGTCGATGCCGGTCGTCAAGATCGGCCGGGTCGCCGGGCAGTACGCGAAGCCGCGCTCGTCGGACATCGACGCGCTCGGCCTGCCGTCGTACCGCGGCGACATGGTCAACGCGTTCACGCCCGACCCCCAGCTGCGGATCCCGGATCCGGAGCGGATGATCCGCGCGTACGCGAACGCTGCCGCCGCGATGAACATGATGCGGGCGTTCAGCCGCCGGGGCGGCATGGCCGACCTGAACGCGGTGCACGACTGGAACAAGGAGTTCGTCAAGAACTCCCCGGCAGGGGAGCGCTACGAGGCGATCGCGGCCGAGATCGACCGTGCGCTGAAGTTCATGCGTGCCTGCGGCGTCGACGACGTCGCGCTGCGCGCCACCGACCTCTACGCCTCGCACGAGGCGCTGATCCTGGACTACGAGCGCCCGCTGACCCGCCGGGACGAGCGCGGCCTCGCCTACGACCTGTCCGCGCACATGATCTGGATCGGTGAGCGCACCCGGCAGCTCGACGGCGCCCACCTGGACTTCGTTTCCCGGATCGCCAACCCGATCGGGGTCAAGCTCGGCCCGACGACGACGCCGGAATTCGTCGTCGAGCTGGCCGAGCGGCTCGACCCGGACCGCGTCCCGGGCCGGCTGACGCTGATCTCCCGGATGGGCAACCACAAGGTGCGGGACGCGCTGCCGCCGGTCGTGGAGAAGCTCCGCGCGACCGGGCACCTGGTCGTGTGGGAGTGCGACCCGATGCACGGCAACACGCACGAGGCGTCCACCGGCTACAAGACGCGGCACTTCGACCGCATCGTCGACGAGGTGCTGGGCTTCTTCGAGGTGCACCGCGCGCTCGGTACCCACCCGGGCGGCGTCCACGTGGAGCTGACCGGCGAGGACGTCACCGAGTGCCTCGGCGGGGCCCAGGACATCCTCGACGCCGACCTGGCCGATCGGTACGAGACCGCGTGCGACCCCCGGCTGAACAGCCAGCAGTCGCTGGAGCTGGCCTTCCTCATCGCGGAGATGCTGCGCGGGTGACTCGTGGTGGGAGTACGGCGCCGGTGAAGCCGGTCGACCTGCGTTCGGACACCGTGACCCGCCCCACGGACGGGATGCGGAAGGCGATCGCCGAGGCCGAGGTGGGCGACGACGTCTACGGCGAGGACCCGACGGTCGCCGCGCTGGAGGCCGAGGTCGCGGAGCTGTTCGGGCACGAGGCGGCGCTGTTCGTGCCGTCCGGGACGATGGCCAACCAGCTCGCGCTCACCACGCTGCTGCAGCCCGGGAACGAGCTGCTCTGCGACGCGGACGCGCACATCGTCACGTACGAGGCCGGAGCGGCGGCGGCGGTCGGCGGGATCAGCACCCGGACCGTCGTCGGATCGCCGGCCGGTGCCCTGGACGTCGACGCCTGGCTCGCCCAGGTGCGGCGTCCGGGGTACCACGCGCTGCCGACCACCGCGGCCGCGGTCGAGAACACCCACAACCGCGGCGGCGGGTCCGTGCTGCCCTACGACGACCTGGTGCGTCTGCGTGCGGGCGTGCCCGCGCTGCACTGCGACGGAGCGCGGATCTGGAACGCGTCGGTGGCGTCCGGGGTGACGTACCGCGAGTACGGCGCGCTCTTCGACACGCTCTCGGTGTGCTTGTCGAAGGGGCTCGGGGCGCCGGTGGGATCCCTGATGATCTCGACCGCCGAGCGGATCGAGCGGGCCCGGCTGCGGCGTCAGCAGCTCGGCGGTGGCATGCGGCAGGCGGGTGTGCTCGCCGCGGCCGGCCGGTACGCGCTCGCGCACCACGTCGAGCGGTTGGCGGACGACCACGCCCGGGCGTCCCGTCTGGCCGCCGCGCTGGCCGAGTTCGACGTGGTCGACCCGTCGACCGTGCAGACGAACCTCGTGCTGCTCACCGTGTCGGACCCGGGCGCGGTCGTGCGGGCGGCCGCCGAGCAGGGCGTGCGGGTGGGAGTCTTCGGGCCGCAGACGGTGCGCGCGATGACCCACCTCGACCTGGACGACGAGGACCTCGACCGGGCGATCGTGGTGCTGTCGTCCGTACTGCGCGGCTGAGGGCACACCCGCCGAACGGTCCCTTTCCTCGTGCGGTGGTGCGAAGCAACGATGTGTCATGCGAACCTTACGCCGGGTGGTAAGTGACCATTCGCTGATCGTTGTCTGGGCCGGTGGCGCGACGCTGACCCTGCTGTTCGCCGGCTGGCTCCTGGGAGGCTTCTTCCCGGTCGTCGTGGCGATCGCTCTCGGCCTCCTCGTCCTCGCGCTGCTGTGGACGATCCGGGACCTCGTCGAGGTGGAGGAGTCGTCCACCGACGGCCTGGCGGGCTCGATCGAGCGGCACGACCGGGCCGCCGCCGATCTCCGCGACCTCCGCACCCGTCTGCGGGCCGTCGAGGAGGCGCAGCGCGAGCGGGACGAGCTCGGGGACCGGGTGGGTCGCCTGGAGAGCGTGCTGGCCCTGCTGACCCGATGGCCCCGCGATCCGATCGCGGATCCGGTGACGAGCAGCCTGTTCCTGCGCCCGACCTCCGGGTCCGCGGACGGACGCCACGCGGTGCGCGACGGGGTAGCGGGTTTCCAGCGTCGGCGTGCCGCCCAGGAGCAGGCGCGGAAACGGGTCGCGCGGTGGCGGACGCAGCTCGCCTCCGGGCCCGACCGGCTGGCGGTCTACGCCGACGTGTTCTGGCTCCCGCGCTGCCCGGCGGCGCGGAATCGCCCGATGCTCTTCGTCCGGCGAACGCGGATGGAGGCGCCGCCCTGGCCCCCGGAGACGGAGTCCGGCCGCCCGCCGCGGGACGAGTTCGTCGCGGCGATGGAGGAACGGTTCACCGATTCGCGCTCCCGGCGGGAGGTCGCGTTCTGGAGCTCGCCGACCGGCGAGGACCTGGCCCGGCTGGTCGCCCGGCTCGCCGCGGATCACGACCGGTGGCAAGACCTGGTCGACGGTCTTCCGGCGATCGTCCGCGACGGTGACGACGACCGGCTCGGCCCGGCCACCGTCGCCGAGATCGGGTCGCTGGTCGCGGACGGGGAGCCGGTGCGGGTCGCCCGGTACGTGGGCCTCATCGCCGGTGCGCGAACCGCCGAACCGGCGTTCCGGCACGCGTACGTGGTGTGGACCGACGGGGATCCGGTCGCCGCCCTGCTCGCGGACACCGTCGTCCGCGCCCTGGACGGGATGACCGCCGACCGCGGCGGGCCCGCCGCCGGGCCGGACGTCCGGTTCGTCGCGGAGCGGTTCCACGGTGCGGGGACCGCCGGGATGACGCGGTGGCACGGCGTCGAGGGCCTCCGGGCGGACGCGCGCTCGGTGCTGGAGCAACGGCGCGGACGCGAAGCAGCCGGAGGACGCCGGCGCCACCGGGTGTCACATCGCGCCTGACCGCTCAGGAACGCGTCTCAGGCAACCAGGGGAGTGGTGACCGGGGCCAGGTTTCCGTCGGCCTGGCGAGCGCACTTGGCGGCGTCGACGTCCCGGGCGACGAACGCGCTGAGGCAGTGGGCGAACTGGGACTGCCCGCGGGCGTTCGGGTGCGCCGACTGCTGGATCACGTTCATGCCCAGCCCGTGCCGGACTGCGGCCAGGTCGACCGAGATGCCCCGGGACCACTCCTGCAAGCGGCCGATCCCGCGCGCGCAGGCCTCGCGCCCGCGGAGCGCCGGCGCCAGGTCGAGGAACCGGACGTCCTCGGCGGCGGCCACCCGGGCGAACGCGGCGGAGAACTGGCTCGCGACCCAGTTCTTCGCCCAGTTGCCGTCGTCGTCCCGGACCGGGCAGCCGAACAACCCGCGGCTCGCGGTGCCGTACCGGACGTCGCCGGTCACCGGGGACGCGTACGACTGCAGCACCAGCGTGTAGTCGCCGGACCGGTAGCCGGCGTCCCGCATCACGGCCTGCACGTCGCGGACGTCTCGAGCGATCCGCGGGACCGCCGCGTCCAGCCGCTGGCGAATCCGCGGCGTCCACGCGTCCTGGCAGCGCGGCGCGAGCCGCAGGTAGGCCAGGATGCAGTCGTAGGCCAGGTTGGCGTAGCCGACGTCGTTCACGCCGATCGTCAGCACGATCAGCCGGACGTCGTACCGGCGCGCCACCGTCCGCAACTGCTCGGCCTGCGGTGCCTCGCCGTACCGGTGGTGGCCGCCGAGCCGGACGTGGTCGGTGGTGGCGCCGGCGCAGGCCAGGTTCACCCGGGCCGGGTTCCGGACGCCCGGCAGCGTGACGCGCTGGACCGCCGCCGCCCGGGAGCGGTGGCAGAAGTTACCGCGACGGTTCGTGGCGGGCAGGTAGTCGCCGGCGCCTTCCCCGGAGACGAAGCTGTCGCCCATCCCCACGATCGCCGGAGGACGTGTCGCCGCGGCGGGTGCCCCCACGAGCAGCGCTCCGAGCAGGACGACCAGCGCGACGCCACCTCGCGCGAAGGCACGCGCCCGAGCCATCGCCCACCCCCGAGTCCGACCAACGAGTGAAAACATGGTCTCACAGTGATTGGGTCGATACGCGCAGTTAATGCGCTGAGGCCCGCGCCGACGGTGGTGTCGGCACGGGCCTCGAACGGGTGAGCGTCGTCGGTCAGGCCTCGGGGTGCTTGGCCAGCCGGGACAGGTACAGCGGCTCCCCGAGCTTCTCGATCAGGTCGAGCTGGGTCTCGAGGTAGTCGATGTGGTGCTCCTCGTCCTTGAGGATGTCCTCGAAGATCTTGGCCGAGGTGACGTCGCCGACCGACCGCATGTGGGTGATGCCCTCACGGAGCCGGGTGACCGCTTCCTGCTCGATCAGCATGTCGCACCGGAACATCTCCGGCACGGTCTCGCCGATGCGCAGCGCCAACAGCTTCTGGTAGTTCGGCAGTCCCTCGAGGAACAGGATCCGGTCGGTGAGCACCTCGGCGTGGCGCATCTCGTCGATGGACTCGTGCCGGGTGTGCGCCGCGAGTGTGGTGTAGCCCCAGTTCTCCTGCATCTTCGCGTGCAGGAAGTACTGGTTGATCGCGGTCAGCTCGGCGGTGAGCTGCTCATTGAGGAACTCGATGGTCCTCGCGTCGCCTTGCATGCCGGAGATCCTCCGTTCGGATGTGGAGGACTCAGCCTAACGCCGCTGCAGTGGGTTTTCCTGTTGTAGAACACGACTCGCCGGTCGCAGACGACTTCCTGTCTGCAACCGGTAGGTACTGAACCGCAGGTCAGGACGCTCGAGCCAGAGGCGCCTCACTGTCCCGAAGTAGTCCACAAATCCGCTCGACGCAGGATCCGCAACCAGTGCCCGCCCCGCACGCCTCGCCGACGTCGAACTCGTCCTGAGCGCCCGCGTGGATGACCGACCTGATCTCGGCCTCGCGAACTCGCGCGCAGATGCAGACGTACACGAGCTCACCCCCGAGGGTCGAATTCACGGCCTGGTTAGCCTTGGCTCAGTAAGGCTTACCTATCCTTGCTCGGGATGCAAGTGGTTGTCGGAATTCGCTCCGGAGGTGTGGTGCGTTCGGGCCTTAATGCCCGGATTGGCCTGCGCAAACGTCGGGGCTCCGCCCGGTCGGCGGAGCCCCGAATCGAATCCCCCGCCGGCCCGGGTCTGGTCAGCGCGCGGGAGCGGCGGTCAGCGTCTTGCCGAGCGCGGGCGGGAGCGTGCGGACGGCGGTCTCCAGCTCGTCCAGGTCCGCGCCGTGCAGGGCCTGCGGCCCGTCGCACTTGGCGGTCTCCGGATGCGGGTGGACGTCGATCAGCAGCCCGTCGGCGCCGACGCCGATCGCGGCCCGGGACAGCGGGACCACGAGTTCACGGCGGCCGGCCGCGTGCGACGGGTCGATCAGGATCGGCAGGTGGGAGAGCTGGTGCACCATCGGCACGGCCGAGACGTCCAGCATGTTGCGGATCGCTGACTCGAACGACCGCACCCCGCGCTCGCAGAGCACGATGTCGAGGTTGCCGCGCTGGGCGATGTACTCGGCGGCCATCAGCCACTCCTCGTACGTGGCGGTGAGTCCCCGCTTGAGCAGCACGGGCTTCCCCACCGCGCCCACCGCCTGCAGCAACGCGAAGTTCTGCATGTTGCGGGTACCGATCTGGAGCATGTCGGCGTACTCGGCGACCACCTCGACGTCTGCCGGATCGACGACCTCGGTCACCACCGGCAGACCGGTTTCGGTCCGCACGTCGGCCAGGATCTTCAGACCGTCGACCCCCAGACCCTGGAACGCGTACGGCGACGTCCGGGGCTTGTAGGCACCGCCGCGGAGGAGTGCTGCGCCGGCCTTACGTGCCATCTCCGCCGCCGCGAGCGTCTGCTCGGGGGTCTCGACCGCGCAGGGGCCGGCGATCAGCGTGACGCTGTCCGGCCCGATCGGGACGCCGCGGACGTGGACGGTGGACGTTCGTAGGTGGTTCTCGTGGCTCACGAGTTTGTACGGCGAGGTGATCCGGACCACCTCGGCGACGCCGGGCAGTCCCTCCACCTCCAGGGCGGCCAGGACCGGTTCACCGGCGACCACGCCGACGATCGTGCGGGTGACGCCGCGCGAGACGAAAGCGCTGCCGCCTGCCTCCTCGACCGTCGTCACGACGGTGCGGACGGCGGTGTCCGGGGCGTCCGGGCTCATCACGATGACCATGCGAGTTTCTCCTCTAAAACGACGAGCCCCGGGCCTGGGGCCCGGGGCTGTCGGAAGGATCCTGCGGCGTGCGCTCTAGTGCAGCGCGACTAGCCGCCGGGGGAAGCCCGGGCGGTAGCCATACCAAAAGAAGCGCTGCTGCATGACGCGAAGCCTAACCGATGCGCAGCGCGGCGCGCTGTCGGGTGTGCGTCAGCGCGCCGCGTTCGCGGCGAGGCGGTGCAGGAGCGCGATGTCGGCCACGTGACCGGCGCCGTCGTCCTCGGACGGCGTCTCGACGATGATCGGGACGCCCACCGCGGCGGGGTGCGTGAACAGCGCGGCGAACGCGTCGGCGCCGATCGTGCCCGCGCCCAGCGCCGTGTGCCGGTCGCGCAGCGAGCCGACCGGGTCGCGGGAGTCGTTGGCGTGCACCAGCGCGAGCCGGCCGTGCCCCACCGTGTCGACGAGTGCGTCCAGCGTCTTCGTCAGCCCGCCGGGCTCGGACAGGTCGTGTCCGGCCGCATGGGCGTGACAGGTGTCCAGGCAGACTCGCAGCCGCGGGTGGTCGTCCACCGCCGCGTAGTACTCGGCCAGATCCTCGACCCGGGACGCGAGCGCGAACCCGCCACCGGCGGTCGGCTCGACCAGCAGGTCCGGGTCGTCCGGGGTCAGCTCGTCGAGCAGCGGCAGCAGGTGCTCACGGAGCTGCCCGTACGCCTCGCTGCGGCGCTCGATCCCCAGCGACGACCCGGCGTGGAACACCACACCGCGGGCGCCGATCGCCCGGCCCCTGGCCACCGTGTGGCGCAGTGACGCGACGGACTTCTCGACCGTTGTCTCGGCGTTCGAGCCCAGGTTCACCAGAAGCGTGGCGTGCACGTACACCGGGACCTCGCGCTCGGCCGACCAGGCCGCGAACAGTTCGTCCTGCGCCGGGACGCCCGCCGACAGCGCCCACCCGCGCGGGTTCGAGACGAACACCTGCACAGCGGTCGCGCCGATCCGCTCCGCGTAGGGAATCCCGCGCTTGGCGAGCCCTCCGGATGCGAAGACGTGCGCCCCGATGAGGGGCACGACCGGGTTTCCCGACTGCGACGACACGATCGGCCAGCTTACCCGGTCGGCGACGCGGTCAGCCGGTGATGACGTTGACCTCGGTGCCCGCCGCCACGACGCTGCCGGCCGGCGGGAACTGGAAGATCACCGTCGCGTCGTCGTCGTCCCGGCCGCCACGGCGAGACACTTTCAGCCCGGCCTCGCGGAGCTGGTCTCTGGCGTCGTCGAACTCCTGACCGGTCACGTCCGGGATCTCCACCTGCGACTGGCCCTGGGCGACCTTCAGCGTGACCTTGGTGTCGGAACTGACCTGGCCGGCCTTGGGACTCTGCTCGAGTACCTTTCCGGCCTGGTCCGGGTCGGTGTTCGACTCGTCGATCTGGATGTCGATCTGCAGATTGAGGTCGTTCAGCGTCTGTTCGGCCTCCTCGCGGGACTTGCCCTCGAGGTTCGGCAGCGTGACACCCTTGCCGCGGCTGAGGATGATCTTCACCTTCGAGCCGCGCTCGACCTTGCTGCCGAGCGGCGGCGAGGTCGTGATCAGCTTGTTCGATCCGATCTTGTCGCTGAAGTCGAAGTCCTCTTCGACCTGGAATCCGGCCTTCCTCAGCGCCGCGGTGACCTCACCCTTGCTCTTCCCCTTGAGCGTCGTCGGGATCAGGACGACGTCGGGACCCTTGGAGATCGTCACCGTGACGGTGCCGCCCTTGCGGATCCGGCCCTGGGGCGGCGGCGACTGGTCGAAGACCCGGCCGATCAGCTCCGTCTTGTGGAAGTCCGAGACGAACCGGATGTCCAGCCCGGCGGTCCGGGCCCGTGTCTTCGCGTCCTCTTGGTTCAGCTGGCTGAAATCGGGCGTCTCGGTGTACCGGCCGACGCCGAGGTACCAGCCAGTGCTGGCCGCGACGAGCGCGAGCACGACCGCGACGGCGATCATCGCGAGCTTGCGTTGCTGCCGGTTCAGGCGTCCCAGCGGACCGGGCAGCGCGGGCGCGTATCCGCCCGCCCGGTGACTACCGCTCGGCGGCATGGCGCCACCGGGGATCGTCGCCGTCCCGCGGTGCTCACCGGCCCGGGGAACGACCTGGGTGTGCTGGCCGGGCGTCGACGGGACCGGCACCGCTGCGGACGCGGTGACGGTGTTGGTCGGCGGACCGCTCTGCGGGTTGAGACCGGAGAGGATCCCCGTCCCCGACACGCTGCGGGTGCCGCGGCCCTCGATCTCGTCGCGCACCGCGCGCAACTCGTCGAGGAACGCCCCGGCGTCGGCCGGGCGGGCGTTCGGATCCCGGCGGGTCGCGCGCATCGTGAGCTCGTCCAGCGCGGGCGGGACCAGCGTCGCCCGGGACGACGGCGGCGGCACGTCCGCGTGGACGTGCTGGAACGCGATGTTCACCGACGAGTCGCCGCCGTACGGCACCGACCCGGTGAGCATCTCGAAGAGCATGATGCCGGCCGAGTACACGTCACTGCGCGTGCTGGCCTGGCCGTAGGTGATCTGCTCGGGTGAGACGTAGGCGACCGTGCCCATCACCACACCGCGGGTGGACGTCGGGCCCACCGACGCCACCGCGCGAGCCAGCCCGAAGTCAGCGACCTTGACCGCGCGGCCGTCCGCGCCGATCAGGACGTTCTCCGGCTTCACGTCGCGGTGGACCATGCCGTGCCGGTGCGCCGCGGCGAGCGCGTCGAGCACCGGGTCGATGATCGCGAGCGCATCGGCGGCGGGAAGGCGTCCCCGCGCGACCAGCACCTCGCGCAGCGTCCGGCCCTGCACCTGCTCCATCACCAGGAACGCCAGGCCTTCGTGCACACCCTGGTCGTAGACGGCGACGACGTGCGGGTGGCTCAGCGCCGCCGCGGATCGCGCCTCCTGGATGAAACGGTGCACGAACGACGGGTCGGCCGCATAGCCCGGATGCATGATCTTGACGGCGACGGTTCGTTCCAGGCGCTCGTCGACGGCGTCGTACACGGTCGCCATGCCGCCGCGCGCGATCCGCCCCCGAATTCGGTAGCGGCCTTCGAGCACGGTACCCACGAGGGGGTCGGCCAGCGTCCTGTCCACGGGCATCAGTGTACGGAGAGACTGACAACGAGACAGCCGACCTGCCATGCCGGTGACCAGATCCCCGGTTCCCCTGCCGGAACACGGCTTTTGGTCATGATATGGCCGTGGAGCTTCATGCCGGGCACACGCATTTGGGCGACAAAAGGTTCGCGGGCAGGCCGCAACCGTCACCGAACTGAGATGTCGTGGGATCGTAGGTCCGTGGAATCGCGTAATTACTCAACAGCGCAGCACCCGGCGGATGCTGCCGAGCCGGAGATCGTCGGGCCGGAGACCTGGCTCACCGTCCCCGAGGCCGCCGAGCGCCTCGACGTCCGGGTGACCAGGGTGCACCAGATGGTGAAGAGCAACGCGCTGCTGGCGGTGCGCCGGGACGGCGTCTGGAAGCTCCCGGCCGACCTGGTGCCGGACCTGCGGTCAGCAGCCGGTCAGAAGTCCAACCTGGCTCGGCACCTGGGCGGGGTGCTCACCGTGCTGCACGACGCCGGCTACTCGGCGGAGGCTGCCCTGCGCTGGCTCTACACCGCCGACCCGACGTTGCCCGAGGGGACGGCGGCCGCCGCGCTGCGGGAGCGGCCGACCGAGGTCAAGCGCCGCGCGCAGGCGCTGGGTTTCTGACTCCGTGCGGCACCTGAGCTACCTGGCGGTACTCGCGTTCTGCGTCGTCGGCTCCGGCTGGCTCGAGGTGGTGTTGCGGGTCCGCGTGTACCGCCGGTGGCAGCGGCTGCTGCTGGTGCTCGCACCGACCGTGGTGATCTTCGTCCTCTGGGACCTGGCGGCGATCGCCGCCGGGCACTGGACGTTCGACCCCGAGCAGATGACCGGCATCCGGTTCGGGTCGCTACCGCTGGAGGAGCTGCTGTTCTTCGTCGTCGTGCCGATCGCGGCGATCCTCGCGTTCGAGGCGGTACGGACGGTGACCGGCTGGTCGGCCGGCGACGAGGACGAACAGTGACCTACACCCAAGCCGCGGTCCTCGGGGTCGTCGTCGCGCTCGTCGTCGACCTGTTCGGGTGGCGGACCCGGCTGGTCACCCGGCGGGTGTGGTGGGTGGCCTACGCGATCGTCGTGTTCTTCCAGCTGCTGACGAACGGGTTCCTGACCGGGCGTCGGATCGTGCGGTACGACCCGGACGCGATCCTCGGCGACGGCGGCCCGCAGTTCTTCGGCGACGGCCGGATCGTCTACGCGCCGGTCGAGGACCTGCTGTTCGGGTTCGCGCTGGTGCTGTTCGCGGTGTCCACCTGGGTCCGGCTCGGCCGCAGCCGGATCAGCGGCGGGCCCGGACCGCGCGGACGAGTGCGGGAACCGCGACCGCGGCCCGGCGGACGTCGCTGACTGCGACCCGGCGGTCGAGCACCCGGTAGTCGGCCCGCTCGACGGCGTCGAGGATGCCGCCGTAGAGCCGGAACGCGGTTTTCATGCATTCTTGGCTCGCCGGGTGGAGCAGCCGGAATCCCGGCCACGCGGCCCGGTAGATCTCCCGGCAGCGGGCCACCTCGAACGCCAGCAGTCGGCGGATCGGTCCGTCCACCACGCCGCGCGCGAGGTGCTCCCGGTCGACGCCGAACAGAGCCAAGTCCTCGATCGGCAGGTAGATCCGGCCGCGCCGGAGGTCCTCGCCGACGTCCCGGATGAAGTTCGCCAGCTGGAACGCCACCCCCAGGTCGTGCGCGTACGGCTCGACCACCGCCCGCGGCACGCCGGGGTGCTCCAGGATCGGCACCATCTGCAGGCCGATCACCGCCGCCGAGCCGTAGACGTACGTCATCAGGTCGTCGTAGGTGGCGTACTCGGTAACGGTCAGGTCCATCCGCATCGACGCCAGGAACGCCTCGACGTAGCGGACGTCGATGTCCCACCGCCGAACCGTGTCGACCAGCGCGCGGGTGATCGGGTGGTCGGAATCGCCGGCCTTCAGATCGGCCAGGACCTGGGCAGCGAAGTCGTCGAGCTCCGCCGCCTTCTCCTCGTCGGATTGGGTGGACGCGAGGTCGTCGACGATCTCGTCGGCGTAGCGGGCGAAGCCGTAGAGCGCCTGGACGTGCGGTCGCTTCGCCGGCGGTAGCAGGAGCGTCGCGAGGTGGTACGTCTTTCCGTGCTCGGCCAGGAGCGCGCGGCAGGCCGTGTAGGAAGCGCGCAGGGCCGGGTCGGTGATGCCGGCGGCGTCCAGTTCGCGAGCGCTCATGTCAGGAGTTCCTTCCGGGACCGGCGGACGCCGTAGACGATCGCCGATGCGGTCGCGACGAGGACAAGGATCGTGCCCGGCACCACCGTGGCGCGGGCCAGGTTGTAACCGTCCGGCAGGATCAGGAAGCACAGCGCGCCGGAGGCCACGGCGTACGCGGTCGTCCATCGGTTGCCGACGGCGGCCAGCGGCACCGCCGCCCAGAGCAGGTACCACGGGTGGAACGCCTCACCGAGCACGCCGACCAGCACCAGAGCCGCCGCGCAGGCCGCCAGCACCCGCTGTCCGTACGGCCGCGCGTCCGGCGTCGGTGCGGGTTTCCGGACGCGCCACCAGAGCACGACGAGAATTACCACGGCGACCGCGGTCCCGACCAGGCGCGCGGCCTCCAGCATCGCGTCGTCGCGGTCGGTGAACCACCCGGCCGCCAGGCCCCACGCCGTCGGGATCGACGTCCACTGGACGCTGATCCCGCCGGTCACCGACAGCGCGTGGACGAATCCCGGGCCGACGCCCGCGACCAGGCACGAAGCGGCCAACGTCAGCAGCGCCGCCCCGACCGCGACGGCCCCGACCTGCACCAGCCGCAGCCAGCGGCGCCACTCGGTCGCGGCAGGCAGACCCGCGGCGACCAGGACGACGACGAACGGCAGCGCGACGACCGCGGAGAGCTTGACAGCGGCGGCCAGCCCGGCGAGCGCGCCGGCACCTGCCCCGACGGCCAGCACGCGGGAGGTCGGGCCGACGGCTCGGACCGCGACGAGCAGGGTGGCGGCGAGCAGCGGCAGCATCAGGGCCTCGTTGTGGCCGGCGGAGACCAGCTGGGTGAGCAGCAACGGGTTGGCAATCACCAGCCACTGCGCGCCGGCGGCCGGGACGCCGTACGCGGTGGCCAGCCGGGGGACGAGCAATGCGAGCGCGACGACGCCGAGCACTGCCAGAGCGCGCAGCGCGAGGACCGCGACGATGAGGTTTCCGTCCGCGGCCTCGGCGATCCGGCTGCTGAAGAACAGGAACAGCGGTCCGTACGGCGCCGGCGTGTCCGCCCACGTCGGCGAGATCGACGTCAGCCAGTCGACACCGGGCCCGTCGGTGATCGCGGACGGACCGACGTCGTACGGGTCGAACCCCTGGCCCAGCACCAACCCCTGCGTGGCGTAGATGTAGAGGTCCCGGCTGAACATCGGCGGGGCCAGCGCCAGCGGAACGGCCCACAGCGCGGCCGTTCGAGTGACCCAGGACACCTCGCGCGCGGTCCGCGTCCGCCACCACGCGAACACCAGCAATCCGATCCCGACCATGGCCAGCGCGATGCAGACGCCGGGACCGGCGCCGTGCCGCAGGATGCGCAGCACCGGAGCGTCGGACAGCGGATCGGGACGCGGCAGCACGCCGGCGCCGAGACCACCGACCGCGATCAGCACCGACCCGCCGAACCCGAGCCACCGAGCCCGGGTGAGCGGGTCGTGCGCCGGGGAAACGTCGGTCGTGGTGGCGGACGGCGAAGACACGGCCACCATGCTCGCACGCGTATTCACCGGGTCAGTTCCGGCCGGTGATCCGTTCGGCGGCGAGCTTCCCGGAGATCAGCACCATCGGCACCCCGACGCCTGGCTGCGTGCCCG
The DNA here is from genome assembly GCF_039536245.1 of Cryptosporangium minutisporangium. Taxonomy (NCBI): domain Bacteria; kingdom Bacillati; phylum Actinomycetota; class Actinomycetes; order Cryptosporangiales; family Cryptosporangiaceae; genus Cryptosporangium; species Cryptosporangium minutisporangium. The sequence goes on from NZ_BAAAYN010000007.1 coordinate 44,373, forward strand.
ACCCGGTGAACACCACGTTCTCCAGCCCCGGGGCCAGGTTCGACGGCCGGAACGGACCGGTCTGGCCGAACGTGTGGGCGGCCGCGAACGGAGCGCCCATGGCCAGCCCGGACGCCTGCCAGTCGGCGGGCGTGACCACTCGCTCCACCTCGATGCCGTCGCCGAACCCGACGTACCCGCGCTGCTCCAGCACCGCGACGATCTCGTCCCGGTACCGCGGGCCGACCACCGACCAGTCGATCGGGGCACCGGCATGAGGCGTCGGCGCGAGCACGTAGTACGTCTGCCGGCCGGACGGAGCCAGCGACGGGTCGGAGAGCGTCGGATTGCACACCAGGAGCGACGGGTCGCTCATCAGTTCCTGACGGTCGATCAGCTCGGTGAACGTCCTCTTCCAGGCGCGTCCGAAGTGGATGTTGTGGTGCGCGGTCTTGGTGTACGCGGCGGACGAGCCGACGTGCATCAGGAAGCACGAGGGGGAGTAGCGCAGCGAGCGGAGCCGGCGCGGGGCGACCGACGGCGGCAGCAGGTCGCGGTAGGCGACCGGGAGATCGGGGTTCAGGACGACGGCGTCCGCCGGGATGCGCTCGCCGTGGCTGGTGCGGACGCCGATCGCGCGGCCGTTCTTGATCTCGACGTTCGTCACGGTGGTGCCGTAGTGAATCCGCGCGCCGTGCTTCTCGGCGGCTCCGGCCAGTGCGGTCGGCACCGCGTGGATGCCGCCGCGCGGGAAGAAGACGCCGGCGACCGAATCCATGTAGGCGATCACCGCGTAGATCGCGAGCGCCTGGAACGGGGAGACTCCGGCGTACATCGCCTGGAAGCTGAAAACGCGCTGGGTGCGGGGGTCCTTGAGGTACTGGCCGACCTTGGGCGCGAGCCGCCGGAAGCCACCGAGAGCGAGTAGGCGAGCGACGCCGGGCCCGACCAGGTCGAGCGGTGAGTCGAGGTTCCGGTCGATGAAGTCGTCCATCTCGGCGCGGTAGAGCGCGGAGACGAAGTCGACGAACATCCGGTACCCGGCCGCCTCGCGGGGCCCGCAGACCGCGGAGATCTCGGCGGCCATGCGCTCGGTGTCGGGGTGGACGTCCAACGTCGAGCCGTCCGGGTAGAACGCTCGGTACAGCGGGCTGACCGGGTCCATCGTCAGCCAGTCGTCCATCCGCTCGCCGACGGCGCCGAACGCGTCCGCGATGAGGTCCGGCATCGTGAGCACGGTCGGACCGGTGTCGAACTGGTACCCGTCGACGCTCAGCCGTCCGGCCCGCCCGCCCGGGACGGGTTCCCGCTCGACGATCGTGACCTGGCGGCCCGCTCCGAGCAGGCGCAGCGCGCACGACAAACCGGCGAGACCGGCTCCGACGACGACGACGTGATCGGTGGGGCCCGATACCTGTTTCACAGAGTTCGTGCGCACGTCACGAACGGTAGGGCAGTTGGGGCGCCACGGCATTTCGAGCCGTCGGGGTGCGCCGTCATTGCGGGCCCACCCCCGTGGCCATCCTACTCAAATCGGGCGTGGGGCCGGGAGCGTCGTCCACAGGGTCAGACCCGCTGCCACGCCGCCGCGCCACCGAGCGTGCACGGGTTGGTGCCGGTCGCCGCGAGCAGGTACCAGGCTGTCGTCCCCACGTGCCGGTAGGGGTAGTACCCGCTGTCACCGACCCCGCTGTGCAGCGGGCTGGTAGCCGCGATGATCCCCTCGCCGTTCGGCAGCGGCTTCGACCCGGCGGTCTCCCGCCTCCCCAGCCGGCTCTGCACCTCGGCCAGCGTGTTCAGCCGGGCGTGCGCGGCCTCCAGATCGCCGACGCGTCCGCGCGTGAGCAGCGCGGACGCCAGCTGCGCCGTGCCCTCCAGCCAGACCGCGTCCGGGTCCGGGAACCGAAGCCCCGGCTCGATCCGCACGTTCGGATCGACCAGGCGACTCCGGTCGGAGAACGTCACGCCGCTGACCGTGACGCCGACCGGAAGCGAGCTGTGGATCCGCTCCGCGGTGTCGGTGACGGTCAGCTCGTTGACGACGTAGTCGAGGGCGGCGTCCTCGGCCGGGCGCGGGCTGCGGTGCAGCGCGAGGACCGTGGTGGTCTGGGCCGCGGTGGTCACCGGGAAGCGCGCGACGACGATGCCGTCGTCCGAGCCACACGCGTAGAACCCGCCGTCCTCCTGCCACATCCGATGGACGAACGCGGCGGCCTTGGTGCGGCGCTCCAGCCAGATCTCCTCGCCGGTCAACGTCGCGAGTTGGCCGAAGAACGCGGCGAGCACCGCGTTGTGGGCCGTATCGGTGCGGATCAACGGCGTGCCGGCCCGGCTGACACCGGCGCGGTAGCCACCGAGCGCCTGGTTGGTGCCGCAGGTGGTGGCCACCCAGTTGCCCAGCCGGGTCGCGGCCGTGAGGAACGCCGGATTCAGGCCCCGGCGAGCCAGCGCGACCAGGGCCAGACCCGCCCACGCCTGGTCACCGGTGTAGCTGGCGCTGTGGTCGAAGACGTTGCCGGCGTTCACCAGACCGTCCGGCTGGACGAAACCGTTGGGCTGCACGACGCCGTTCCGCTCGTACGGGCCGACCGTGTACGACTGGCGCAGCCGACCGTCCCGATAGCCGGGGTCGTGGTCCTGCGCGAACCGGAGCGACTCGCCGATGACCCGGGCGCGCTCCACCGAGGCGGCCGAGCCCTCGGCCAGGTAGGCGAGCGCGGCGAGGGCAGCGTCGTAGGTGTAGGCCGTGCCGTGCAGTCCGACCTGGTCGGCGTAGGACTGGGGGAGCCGGAGCATGCCGTACGCGGGGTAGTGCACGTCCATCGCCGCGTTCAAGAACCGGTAGCCGGCCCGCACGGCGGGGTGGCTGACGACGCCGACCCGCGGTGCGGCGGCCGCAGCCGTCCCCAGGCCGGACGCGCCGACCGCGAGCGTGCCCACGAGCGCCGCGCCGCCGGCGAGCACCCCCCGCCGCGTGATCGCTCGGGATGCCACTGCTGCCTCGCCGTAACCGGCCACCGTCCTGCCCCCGTGTGAGTTCGAGCGCGACCTCACCGCCGCGACCTGGGCTCATTGCGCACCGTCACGGTTGCAATCTGCGCCGACACGCCGGACCGTCGCCGGATCGAGGCCCACGCCGGACGGAGGCCGGACGAGCATTGTGCGTTCCGGCCACCTATAGGTCGCCGAAATGCACACTGCTCAGGGCACAGCAGGGGACTACGCCCGGCGGGTGGTGGCGGCGCCGGCTAGCTCGGCCAACGCGTCCGCTGCCTCGGCGTCCAACGCGGCGTTGCTCAACGCGTCGAGAGCACGGTGGGTCAGCGAACTGATCCGCTCCTCGGTGCGCGCCAGCGCGCCGGTCTCCACCAGCACCTCGCGCAGCGCCTCCACCCCGTCGGCGCCCAGCGAAGGGTCGCCGAGGTAGCGGTCGAGCAGCGCAGTCTGCTCCGGGGTCGCGCGCTCGGCGGCGTACGCGAGCAGCAGCGTCCGCTTGCCTTCCCGCAGGTCGTCGCCGGCCGGCTTGCCGGTCTCCGCCGGGTCGCCGAACACGCCGAGGACGTCGTCCCGCAGCTGGAACGCCTCGCCCAGCGGGAGCCCGTAGCGACTCAGCGTTTCCCCCAGGTCGGGGCCGGCACCGGCCAGTGCGGCGCCCAGATGCAGCGGACGCTCGACCGTGTACTTCGCGGCCTTGTACCGCACGACCCGGAGCGCTCGGTCCACCGAGTGGCCGCCCTCGGCCTGCGCCAGCACGTCGAGGTACTGGCCGGCCATGATCTCGGTGCGCATCTCGTCCCAGACCGGGCGGGCCCGCTCCAGCGCGTCGCTCGGCATCCCGGACCGGTCGAGCATCTCGTCGGCCCAGATCAGGCAGGTGTCGCCGAGCAGGATCGCGGCCGCGGTTCCGAACCCGTCCGCGCTGCCGCCCCAGCCTTCGTCCGCGTGCATCGCGGCGAACCGCCGATGCACCGCGGGCTTTCCGCGCCGGGTGTCCGAGCCGTCCATCACGTCGTCGTGGATGAGCGCGCACGCCTGCACCAGCTCGAGCGCGCCGATGGCCCGGATCAGCGCCTCCGAGCCCGCGCCACCGGCCGCGCGGTAACCCCAGTACGCGAACGCGGGGCGCAGCCGCTTGCCGCCTTCCAGGAAGTCGGCGAGAGCGTCGGCGACCGGTCCGAGTTCGGGGCCGACGAGCGCGAGCCGGCCGCGCTGGCGGTGGAGCTGGGCGCGGAGTGCCGCGCTCACGCGGGTCCGCAGGTCGTCCCGGTCGAGCGGCGTCGCGGGCACGCGGGGGTTCCTCTCTGGCTGCGGTCTTCTCCGGCACGGTAGTCCCTGCGCTGCGGCCAGGCACCGCGGGCCGGGGAGAGGTCTGTGTGTTCGGGGACGCACTGACCACTGCTCACCGTGTCCGACTACAGTGTCGCCACATGGCAACCGGTCTCGTTAACTCGAAACACGCGTCCTCAGCAGCGGGTTCGACGCGGGAACGGCGAACCTCCGTCGGCGACCTGGTGCGGGACGACGCACCGACGTTCTCGTTCGAATTCTTCCCGCCGAAGACCGACGCCGGGGAGCGCCAGCTCTGGCAGGCGATCCGCGAGCTGGAGGCGTTGCAGCCCTCGTTCGTCTCGATCACCTACGGCGCGGGCGGGTCCAGCCGTGACCGGACGGTGTCGATCACCGAGCGGATCGCCTCGGAGACCACGCTGCTGCCGATGGCGCACCTCACCGCCGTGAACCACTCGGTGGCCGAGCTGCGGAACGTGATCGGGCACTACGCGGCGGTCGGCGTGCACGACGTGCTGGTGCTGCGCGGTGACCCGCCGGGCGACCCGCAGGCCGAGTGGATCGCCCATCCGGAGGGCTACAGCTACGCCAGCGACCTGGTGAAGCTGGTGAAGGACTCCGGCGAGTTCTGCGTCGGCGTCGCCGCGTTCCCGGAGAAGCACCCGCGCTCGCCCGACCTGGAGTCCGACGTGCGGTTCTTCGTCGAGAAGTGCCGGGCCGGTGCGGACTTCGCGATCACTCAGTTCTTCTTCGACTGGCAGGACTGGGCCCGGCTGCGGGACGCGGCCGAGGCCTCCGGCTGCGACGTGCCGATCGTGCCCGGCGTGATGCCGGTGACCAACGTGTCGCAGATCGAGCGGATGGCTGTCCTGTCCGGGGCCGCGTTCCCAGAGGACCTCGCCGAGCGGCTGCGCGCGGTCGCGGACGACCCGCTGGCCGTGCGGGCGATCGGCGTCGAGGTCGCGACGGCGCTGTCCGAGCGGCTGCTCGCCGAGGGCGCACCCGGCATTCACTTCATCACGCTGAACCGCAGCGCCGCGACCCGCGAAGTCCACGCCAACCTGTCACCTCGGTGGGCGGCCCGCCCAGCACGACGCTGACGGCCGCGCGCGCCGACTTGAGACGGTAAGGCAAGGGTCGCGGCGTCGACGCGCGCGGACGCCAGCCCCGCGCTGGGCGGGCTCCAGGTCACAACAACGGGTGGCTGCGCCGCCTTACGCCGGGCCCACGAGGCCGGCGACGGTTTGGGCCGACAGGGTGACCAGCGGCAGCCCGCCGCCGGGGTGGGACGAGCCGCCGACCAGGAACAACCCGGGGACCACCGAACGGTTCCCCGGCCGGAGGAACGCCGCTCGGGCGCCGTTGCTCGACGTCCCGTAGATCGCCCCGCCCACCGCGTGCGTGCGTGCCTCCAGGTCGGCGGGCGTCCGAACCTCCCGGAACAGGAGCCGGTCGCCCGGGTCGTAGCCGCGCTCGGCCAGCCGCTGGAGCAGCAGATCGGCGTACCGGTCGGCGAGTCCGGGCGTCCGCCAGTCGACCGCGCCCCGGCCCGTTCCCTGCCGGGCGGCGTTCACCAGCACGAACCAGGCCTCGTGGCCCTCCGGCCGCACCGCGGGGTCGTCCGGCACCGAGAGGTAGAGCGTGGGATCGGGCACCGGACGCCCCGGGTCGCCGAAGACGTGGTCGAACTCCGCGTCGTAGCTGCCCGGCAGCTCGCCGGGAGGGAACAGCACCGTGTGGTGGGCCAGGCCGGGCGTCCGGCCACGCACCCCGAGCAGCAGCACGAACCCGGAGAGCGACGGCGTGGTGCGGCGCAGCGCACGTGCCGCCGACGGCACCGCGATCAGGTCCTGGTAGACGTGCGTCGCGTCCGCGTTGGCCACGACGACGTCGGCGGGGAGCCGGCCACCGTCGGCGAGCAGGACACCGGTGACGCCCCGGGCGTCCGCGGTGATCCGGGTGACCTCGGTACCCGTACGGACCGCGACGCCGTGCTCCGCGCACCGGGCCAGCAGCGCGTCGGCCAGCCGGCGCAGCCCGCCTCGCAGGTACCAGCCGCCGAACGCGAGTTCCGCGTACGGCACCGACGCCAGTGCCGCCGGGGCGCGCCGGGGGTCCGAGCCGGTGTACGTCGCGTACCGCTCGACGAACTGCCGCAGCCGGGGATCCCGCAGGTACGCCGTGGCCATTCCGCGCAGCGAGCGTCCGGGCGCGATCGCGGCGAGATCCCGCAGCCGGGTCGCGTACCGTGCCAACGTCCGCGGCCCGTCCAGCGCCGAGGCGAGGAACGGTTCGTAGGTGGCCGCCCAGATCCGCTCGGCCCGCTTCCAGAACGCGGCCCAGTCCGCACCGGCGCCGCCGCCGAACGCGTCGTCGACTCGCCGCCGGAACTCGAACGGATCCGCACACGACTCCAGCGTCGTGCCGTCGCCGAACCGGTAGTGCGCGATCGGGTCGAGCGGCTGCAGGTCGAGGACCGTCTCCAGCCGGTCGCCGGTCTCCCGGAAGAAGTCGGCGAACACCTGCGGCATCGTCACCAGGCTGGGTCCGGTGTCGAAACGGAACCCGTCGCGGGTCAGCAGACCGAGCTTGCCGCCCACCTCCGGAGCGCGTTCACAGACCGTGACCCGGTGCCCGCCTACCGCCAGCCGGACCGCCGCGGTCAGTCCGCCGATCCCTGCCCCCACGACCACGACATCTGCCACCCGCTGATTGTCCAGGGCGACCGCTTTCAGAGCGTCAGCGGGAGGTCCTTCACCGACGCGTCCGAGCGGGTCTCGCCTGCGTGCACGTCGACCAGTCGGAGCCGGTACTGGCCCTTCGCCGGAGACTTGACCAGGTAACCGGGCATGACGTTGCGGTGGATCTCCGGGCCGTAGAGCGCCTCGCTGACCAACGGCGTCGAGCCGACCTCGGTGCCGTTCGGCTGGACCAGCACGATCGTGTCCCGGTCGAAGATGTGGCCCCCGGCGGTGTCACGCGTGTACTGGACGTCGAGGATGCAGTTCAGCGCCTCGTAACCGGCGTCGGCCTGGCCGTTGAAGTCGAAGAACCCGCCGCGCACGTGGCACGACTGCACGGTCACGACCAGGTCCCGCAGCGTCAGCGTCACCGGTTTCGGCAGCACGCTGCGCGGCTGGTAGGCGACGAGCTTGCCCTTGTTGCCCGCGGGGACCACGGCCTGCGCCTCGTCGCCGGAGCCGATCGTGAAGAACCCGTCGGCGACGCTGCCCTTCACCTCCAGTGAGCGCACCGAGTAGACGAGGCGCGTCTTCTGCTTCCCGGCGACCGCGCCGACGTCCGAGACGCTGACCGAGCTCTGGACGCCGTCCAGCGTGAACGTCATGTCGATGCGCGGGCTGTAGTTCTTCGGGCCCTCGTTCTCCACCGTGGTCTCGACCGTGAGCTGGTCGTCCATGCCGGCGTCGTACACCATCTTCCCGAACGTGATCTTCAGCGGCCCGTACCAGGCCGTCTTGTTCACCGTGACTTCCTGGTGCGGGGCGCCGGGACGCGCGGATCCGGTCGCGGCGACGGGCGGCGAGGAGGCGCTGTCGGCCTGCCCCACGCCGGTTTTCTCGTCCGAGCCGCCCCAGGGCCAGGTGGTCCAGCCGAGGACAACCGCCACCAGCACGACGACGAGCACGCCCGCGATCGCGGCGACCCCACGCCGCCGGCCGACGTGGGTCCCGGCCGAAGACCCGGTCGGCGGGGTGCCGAGCGGTATCCCGGTTGGCGACGGCGCGGCCACCGGCGACCCGAACGGCGGCGGGCCGGGGAACGTCGGACCGGGCGGCGGCGGTGCTGACCGCGGTTCCGGCGCGCGCTCCGGCAGGTGCGAACTGCCCAGCGCGACGACGAGTTCCGGCTGCTCGATCACGGTGGGCGCGACGCCGATCCGGTGGTGCAGGAGCGTGCCGACCAGCGGAATCCGGCTGGAACCGCCGACCAGGAACACACCGGCGAGCTGATCGGCGCGGATACCGGCCCGCTGCAGAGCCCCGGCGGCGACGTCGGCCGTGCGCTCGAGGTACGGCCGCGCCAGCCGCTCGAACTCGTCTCGCGTCAGGTGCACGTCGACGTCGAGTACCGGGACGAGCAGGCTCGCCGACGAGCTGCGGGAAAGCTGCTCCTTCGCCGCCCGAACGTCCTCCCAGAGCATCCGGTTCCGGCGCCGGGCAGCGTCGTCGGTCGCGTGCACGAGCCGGGCCCACTGATCGGGACTCCAGACCCCGAGCGTCACCCGCAGGTGCTCGACGATCGCCGCATCCAGGTCCAGGCCGCCGACGTCCGGCAGCCCGTCGGTGGCCAGCACGCGCCAGCCGCCGTCGGCTGCCTGCAGGACGCTCGTGTCGAACGTGCCGCCGCCGAAGTCGTAGACGAGGAGCGCGGATCCGTCCGGCACCGAGCGCCCCAGCACCCCGGTGAAGTAGCGCGCCGCGGCGACCGGCTCGGGCACGAACCGCACGGCGGGCAACCCGGCGCGGGCGGCGGCGTCCACCAGGACTTGCCTGCGGTGGGCGCCCCAGCCCGCGGGGTGGCTCAGCACCACGTCGGCGGGGAGGCTCCCGGCGACCCGGGCGGCTTCGTCGGCGACCCGCCGGAGTACGGCCGCCACCAGGTGGGGCACCGGCACGTTCCGGTCGCCGAGGAGCACGGCACCGTCGTCCACCCGGCGCTTCGGGTTCGGTTCGAAGCGCGACGGTTCGAGCCGCGCTCCGCGCTCCGCGTCGCGGCCGACGACCATCCGGCCGTCCGGTGCGATCAGCACCGCGGACGGCAGCAGGAAGCTGCCGTCGAACATCAGCGGCTGAACCCGGCCGTCGCGCCCGCGCAACGCGGCGACGGTGTGGGTGGAGCCGAAGTCGATGGCCAGGCTTGGTTCGAAGGTCCCGTGCACGGCCGGAAGACTAGGCAGGTCGACCGAGCCGACCAACCCGGTCGGGTCCTAGTCCCCGGCCGTGTGTCCGGCCTGCGCACGCTCCGCCGTGCGCGTGTACAACCGGCGGCGCCGGAACTCGCGGCCGCGACCGGGTCTTGTCACGGGTGTTCGTGCGGGTGCACGAGACGCGAATCACCGGGCTCGTCGAGGGTGACCAGGCGGCCTTTCCAGCGCAGGGCCCCGCGGCGGTGTTCGCGCCAGGAGCGGAACGTCAGCCAGCCGAGCGTTGCGATCGACGCCGGGTGGGCCAGCGCGTCCGGCCAGGCCCGGCCTCCGCTGGTCCGGGCCGTGACGACCCGACCGGCGACCCCGGCCGCGTACCCGAGCAGGCCGAGGCGGCTACCGCGCAGCGCCGCGACCGCGGGAACCACGTAGAGCAGGCTCAGGAAGCCCACGGTCGCCACCGCTCCGGCCGGGGAGCCGAACGCCGCCCAGAGGGACTTCGAGTAGCCGTCGCGCAGCTCCGGCCAGGACTCGTACATCCGGCACTCGGCGATCGTCGAACCGTCGGCGACGATCCCCCGGCCCCCGGCCCGCTTGACGGCCCGCAGCAGCCCGATGTCCTCCAGCACGTCCGTCCGCACCGCGGAGTGCCCGCCGGCGGCCCGGTAGCGGGCCCGCTTGACCACCAGGAACTGTCCGTTGGCCGCGGTCAGCGACGGCTTCGGCGACCGTTCGGCCACGCCGAGCGGCAGCGTCGTCAGCCACGACCACTGCAGCAGCGGCTGGACGAGGCGCTCGGCCGCGCCGAGCGCGATCTGCCGGGGGTACGGCGAGATCAGGTCCAATCCGGACTCGTCCAGGACGGCGAGGGCCGCGGCGACCGCGTCCGGCGCGAGCACCACGTCCGCGTCGACGAAGATCAACACGTCGGACGCCGGGGCAGCGGCGTCGGCGAGCTGCTGGCACGCGTGCGGCTTGCCCAGCCAGCCCGGGGGGAGCGGCGCCCCGGTGAGCAGCCGGACGCGGGGGTCACCGCCCGCGACGCGCCGGACGACGTCCGCGGTGCGGTCGGTGCTGCCGTCGTCCAGCACCACGATCTCGTAGCCCGGGACGCCACGCTGGCCCAACAGAGCGCGGAGGCACGGCTCCACCCGGTGCTCCTCGTCGCGCAGCGGGAGCAGCACCGAGACGCGAACCGGTGACTCCGGAGGGTGGGTCGGCGGCCGCCGGAGCCGTCGCGCGTTTCCGATCGTGTGCGCCGTGAGTGCGACCGCCCCGACGGTGCCCCACAACACCGGATCGGCGAGCCTCCGAACCCGGCCTCGGCCGCGGGCCCCAGCCGGGCGCCCGGCTCGGCTCACCGGGTGCTCGCGAGTGGAACCGGCCGCGCCATCCGCCCGGCCTGGTAGAGCCGCACCGCGAGCGGTACCGCCACCAGCCCCATACCGAGCCCGCCCCAGACGGCCGACGCGGGCAGGCCGAAGAACGCGGCGTGTGCCAGCACCGAGGACGCGTAGGTCCAGAGGTAGAACGCGAGCATGGGGGCGTCGGACGGCGTCGGCTGCCCGGCGTCCGCAAAGAAGTGCAGGACGCCGCACATCACCACCGCCACCAGCACCCACCCGACGTAGTTCGTCACCGGGATCCCCGGGACGCCCGGCAGGGCGACGCCGTCCGAATCCCACGTCCAGTGCCCGGCATCGACCATCTGCGGATCGAGGAACAGGTCCCACGACGCCAGCGCCCACCCGCCGACGAGTACCCGGAGCCACCCCGTCACCAGCCGTCCGGCCACCAGCCAGGCGGGCCACGCCATCATCGTCCACGCGAGCGGGATCACCCAGGGCACGCCGAGCACGGCCGGGCCGAGCGTCTCGGCGTACTCGTACGCACCGAACGGAAAACCGGTCGCCGTGCCGACCGCCTCGACGGCCAGGCCGCCGCCGGTGGTCACCACGACCAGGACGGCGGCGGTCCGCGTCCCCCGCGTCAGCAGCGCGTGCACCACGGCGGCGGCGAACCCGAGCACGACCGTGGCGATCGTCAGGCCGTTCCGCGCGGATCCGCCGACCAGCGGATAGCTGATCTGCGCCAGCACGGTCAGCGCTACCAGCACGATCGGCACCCGGCGCATCGTCAGGACCGCTTCGTCAAGGCGTCGGGTCCTCGAGCGGGAGACCCCGTCCGAGGACCGCGAACGGCCGGTCGTCACCGGGGAACACGACGTCGCGCAACACGTCGAGGAAGCCGAGCCGGCGGTAGAGCCGCCAGGCCCGCGACTCGCCACCCTCCGGCGTGGAGAGTGCGGTGGTGCGACGGTTCACCCCGTCCAGGAGCAGCCGGATCTGCTGCTCGCCGATGCCCTTCCCCTGGACCCCCGGCGCGACGTGCAGTTCGACGACCTCGAAGCAGTCCGACAGCCAGGCGCGGTACCCGGCCGGGTCGAGCCGGGAGCGGACGTGCTCGTGCCACCACTGGCCGGGCTCGCCGCGGTACCCGTAGCCGAAACCGACGACCCGGCCGTCCGCGTCGAGCGTGCCGACGGCGCGGAACTCCGGCCGCCGGGTGTGCGCGACCAGGATGCCCCGGCGCCCCTCGACCAGCGCCGGTGAGTAATTCATCGCGGAGCCGTAGACGCCGAGCACCTCGTCGAGGTGGGCGACGACGTCGCGGGCGGACCAGCGCGCCGGGGTCAGTGGCGTCACGTCAGCGGATCTCTGCCGTCCAGCGAGCCGTCCGCCCGCGCCACGCCGAAACGGGCGAAGAGTTCCTCGGCGTACCACCCGGTCTCCTTCGTTCTACGGATCGCCGCGACGTGCGCGGCTCCCTGGTAGGCGAACGCGCGGAGGTCGTCCGCGCTCCGCCAGACGCTCAGCGTCCCCTGCCACCCGGCCGGGGCCTCGCCGACGCCGAAGGCGGCCAGCAAGCCGCCCTCCGCCCGGTGCTGCTGCAGTGCGGACGCCACCGGCGGCACCGCCTGCCAGAACGTGACGGCCTTGCGCGCGGACAGCCGGGCCCTGGTGACCGCCGCGACCGGTCCGTCCCACCGGCGCGGCACCGGCGTGCCGAACGGCTCTTGCCCGGCCCAGCGGCCGTGCGCGCTCAGCGGGACCAGCTCCAGCCGCCACCGCTCTTCGGCCAGCCGTCCCCAGCCCCGCACGATCGTCGAGCGTTCGAACGCCGCCGCGTCCGCCTCGGTGTCCCAGGACGCGAGCAGCGCCCAGCGCTGGAGGTCGGCGTCGCGGATCGCGAACGTGGTGCCCCGGCCGGTGCCGAGCAGACGCGCGAACTGCAGACCGGCGGTCGAGCGGAGCCGGACGCGGTCGGTGGCCATCCGGGTCAGCGCCGCGGGCACCTTGCGGTTCGGGACGCGCCACACGTGGACGGTGACCACGCTCGGTGCGGTAGCCGGGGTCCCCGGGGCTACGTGCCCGGACTCCGGCGCGGCTGACATGGAGCCAGCCTAAGGGGGAGAGGCGGAGACGGCAGCGGGAGCCCTCACGCCACCTCGGCCGCCACACCGCCGGTGATCCGCAGCAATTCGTCGTAGGTGGTGGGAAACACCGCATGGGGAATGCCGCCCGCGGCCCACACCGTGTCGTACGCGGCGAGGGCGACGTCCACCAGCGTCCGGAGCCGGGCCGGGTGCCCGACCGGCGCGACGCCGCCGATGGCCTGACCGGTGACGTCCCGGACGAATTCCGGCGTGGCCCGGCGCACCGAGGAGACCTCGACCAGCGCGGCCACCATCGTGGTGTCGACCCGGTGCGCACCGGACGCGAGCACCAGCAGCGGCTCGCCGTCCGCATCGAACACCAGCGAGTTCGCGATCTGTCCGACGGTCACCCCGAGCGCTTCCGCCGCCTGCGCGGCGGTCCGGGCGGCATCGGGGAGCAGCCGGACGCGGTTCTGCGAGCCGAACGCTTCGAGGATGGCGTTCACCGTGGCCACGTTCGGGTGCAGCGTGGGGTCGGAGCCGGGCGGGGTATCGGAGGCGGCCGGTGTGGAGCTCATGGCGCTCATCTTGGCCGACCGCGCCGAGCGGTGCGCGACCGATTCTGCTCGGCGCGTCGCCGACCCGCCCGGTCGAACTGCACCGGGCGGCCGAGTAGAACTGCTCTCCGCGTCGGACGCCACGGTCGGCACCGTGGACGCATGACTTCCTCCCTGGTGCGCAAGACCTGGCCGACGCCGTCCGCGCCGGCCGTGTCCGCGGACGAACCCCGCTCGGCGGCCGCGCTCGCCGCGGCCACCCCCGCCGATCGCGACCGGTACGTCGACCTGTTGCGGATCGTCTCGATCGGCGTGGTGGTCCTCGGTCACTGGCTGATGCTCACACTGCGGGTGGACGACGGGCGTCTGCGCGCCGGCAACGTGCTGGCCGAGTTACCGGCGGCCCAACTCCTGACCTGGGCGTTCCAGGTGATGCCGCTGTTCTTCCTGGTCGGCGGCGCGGCCCACGCGGCGGCGCTGCGCTCGCACCACCGGCGGGGCGGTACCTACCCGGAGTTCCTCGTCGCCCGGTTGCGGCGGCTGCTGGCGCCGACCGCGGTCTTCCTGGGTATCTGGACCGTGATCGCGGTGGCGACCGAGGTGACCGGCGTCCAGGCCGGGGACGGCACCGTCGCCGAGCTGACCCGGACCGCTACCCGGACGGTCGTGCAGCCGCTGTGGTTCCTGGGGGTCTACCTCGGCGTCGTGGGGCTGGCCCCGCTGATGTACGCCGCGCACCGGCGCTGGGGTGCGGTGGTGCCGGTCGCGCTGGTGGTGGCGGCGGCGGGGGTGGACGCGGCCCGGCTGCTCGGTGGTGTCGAGGCGATCGGCGCGCTGAACGTCGCGCTGGTCTGGCTCGCGGCGCACCAGGTCGGGTACCTCTACGCCGACGGGATGCTGACCCGGCGGGTCGGGGCACTGCTGGTCGGCGGTGGGCTGGCCGCGACGACGCTGCTCACGCTCGTACTGGACTGGTATCCGGTGTCGATGGTCGGACTTCCCGGCGCGCCGGTCTCGAACATGAACCCGCCGACGCTCGCGCTGGTCGCGCACGGCGCCTGGCTGACCGGCCTGGTGGTGCTGGCACGGGGTCCGGTCACCCGCTGGCTTTCCCGGCCCCGGGTGTGGACGCCCGTCGTGGCGGCGAACGGCGTGGTGATGACGGTGTTCCTCTGGCATCTCACGGCGCTGTTCGTCCTCGCGGCCGGCGTGGTGGCCGGGCTTCCGACGCCGACGCCGGGCGGAGCGGCGTGGTGGCTCACCCGGCCGGTTTGGGTGGCGGTGCTCGCCGCGATCGCGCTGCCGCTGGTGCTGGCGGTGCGGCGGTTCGAGCGGCCGGTCGCCCGGCCTCTCGGGCAGCGGCGGGAGCGGAGCCGAGGCCCGCTGGACGGCGTGGCGGCCGGGGTGGGCATCGCGCTGGCCACGTTCGGGATGCTCGCGGTCGCGGTCACCGGGCTGAACGGGTTGCTCGCCGAGCGGACCACGCAGCTGGTCGGGGTGCCGGTCACCGCGTGGAGCGGGTTGGTGGCGCTGGCGCTCGGCTGGGCCTTGGTCCGCGCCGCGGGCCGGGGGGCGCACTGAGCCGGGTGTAGTCGTCGACCGAACCGCCGCACCACGCAGGGGCGTGGTGCGGCGGTCGGTGCGGGGCCGGCGGAAGGGGACGCCGACCCGGGCGCACAGCAGCTCCGGGGGTCCGGATTAGGCGGAGCTGCTGTTGAGCGTGGCCGTGGTCGTGGTGGTGTCCCCGCCGCGCTGGTAGGTCACCTCCACCGACTCCCCCGGCTCGTGCGACCGGACGGCCGCGACGAGCCCGTCGGTATCGGTCACCCGGCGGTCGCCGATCGCGGTGACGACGTCCCCGGCCCGCAGCCCGGCCTTGTCGGCGGCCGAGCCACTGGTCACCTGGGCGAGCTGGGCGCCGGTGCCGGTCTGGGTGTCCTGCGCGCTGACGCCGAGCGTCGCGTGTTCGGCGGTGCCGTCCTCGATCAGCTGCTTCGCGACGTCCAGCGCGGTGTCCGACGGGATCGCGAAGCCGACGCCGATGTTGCCGGACTGGGACTCCTGCTGGCCGGAGCCGCCGACCGTGGCGATCGCCGAGTTGACCCCGATCACGCGGCCGGAGAGGTCGACCAGCGCGCCCCCGGAGTTGCCGGGGTTGATCGCGGCGTCGGTCTGCACCGCGTCGAGGACCGTGTTCTGGTCGGCCGTCGAGCCGGTACGGACCGGCCGGTTGAGGGCGCTGACGATGCCCTCGGTGACGGTGTTCGACAGGCCGAGCGGTGCGCCGACGGCGAGCACGGTCTGACCGGTCTTGACGGTGGAGGACGCGGCGAACGTGGCCGGGGTGAGCCCGCTGGCGTCGTCGACCTTGATCACCGCGATGTCCGACGACGGGTCGCGGCCGACGATCGTCGCGGTGCGGGTCTCGCCGTTCGCCAGCGTCACGGTGATCGTGCCGCCGTCCGCGGCCGCCTCGACCACGTGGTTGTTCGTGATGATGTGACCGCTGCGGTCAGCCACGATGCCGGAACCGGTGCCGGCTCCGGAGCCCGCGGTGACTGCGATCGTCACGACGCTCTTCAGCGCGGTGGCGGCGGCGCTCTCGACCGTGCCGGAGCTGCTGGTCTTGGTCGCGGCCGTCGACGACTCCTGGTTGATCGTCACACCGGTACCGCTGGCGGAGTCGCTGACCGCGATGCCCACCGCCGCACCGGTGCCACCGGCGACCAGTGCGAGGACGAGCGCGCCGCCGGCGATCGCGGCCGCGAGCGGACCGCGGCGTCGCCCGGGGGCGGGTGCGCTGAGGGTCCCGAGCGGCGTGGTCGGGTGGGTAGCGCCGCCGGCCGTCCACGACGGGAACGGCCCGGTCTGGTGCGGCCCGGTCTGGTGCGGCCCGGCCTGCTGCGGCCCGGCCTGCTGAGGCCCGGTCGGGTTCGGCCCCGCCTGGTGGGGGACCGCGTGGTGCGGTCCGGCCGGGTGCGGAGCAGCCTGGTGCGGCACCGCGTAGCGTCCGGCGGACTCGGCGGCGCGGGGCGTGGGGTCGGAGTGGGGAGTAGTGGGAGCCTGCGGCACCGCCCAGGGGGAGGACGCGTTCTGGGCGTGCGGGCTCGAGGGCTCGGTCCCGGTGGGGCCCGAGGAATGCACGGGAGAGGGATCGGTCGGCGTGATGCCGACCTGGTCACCGCCGGTGCCGGCTGCGGAGGAGCGGTGCGATTCGTCCATGACTAGAACGGTCGCTCCGCAAGCTGTGTGCTTGCTGTGCCTATCCTGAGCGCTCTGTGTGCATTACTCAGCGCATTCGCCGAGGTCAACGCTCCAGCGTACGACGCCATGGCTCCTGACACAGCGAAGCCGCCTCCCCGAGCGGAGAGACGGCTTCGGTGCGCGGTACGGCGTCAGACGTGGATACCGCACTCCGTCTTCTCGGAGTCGGACCACCGACCGGCGCGCCGGTCCTCGCCCAGCTGCACCGGCCGGGTGCACGGGGCGCATCCGATCGACAGGAAGCCCCGGTCCACCAGCGGGTTGACGATCACGTTCCGCTCGGCGACGAACCGGTCGACGTCCCCCTGCGTCCAGCAGGCGAGCGGGTTCACCTTGATCTTGTTGCGCCGGGTGTCGACGCCGATCACCGGCGTGTGCCGGCGGGCGTACGACTCGTCGCGCCGGATACCGGACGCCCAGGCGTCGTACGGTGCCAGCCCACGGTCGAGCGGTTCGACCTTGCGGATCGCGCAGCAGGCGTCCGAGTCCCGGGCGTACAGGCTCTGCCCGAACTTGATGTTCTGCTGGGCGACGGTCAGCTCCGGCTTCATCGTGACGACCGTGACGTCCAGCTCGGCCGCCACGCGGTCGCGCGTCTGCAGCGTCTCGGGGAAGTGGTAGCCGGTGTCCAGGAACACGACGTCGATCCCCGGCACGGCCTCGGCGGCGAGCGTCGCGAGGACGGCGTCGCCCATCGAGGAGGTGAGGCAGAGCCGATCGCCGAACGTGTCGCCTGCCCAGCGGAGCACCTCCACCGGGTGAGCACCTTCCAGCGCGGCCGACGCCTCGTCGGCCAGCGCTCGGAGGTCCGACAGATCCTTGGTCTCGACGTCCGGCCTAGCGAGCATGTCGGTCATCGCGCACCTCCCTGGAGTCCGCGGCGGCGCGTACACGCGCAGCCGTTTCGGTCGGGCCGCTGGGGCCGGCCGAGTCGTCGTCTAATTCGGTGGTCGCCGCCGTCGTGCGGCTCGGGTCGACAGCCGCGTCGCTGCGGCTCAGACCGACGTACTTCAACGTCCAGACGCGCAGGCACGCATCGCAGCGCCACTGGCCGTGGTGCTCACCCTCGGGACGGATGTCCTCCTCGCCGCAGTAGGGGCAGAAGAAGGGCGCGGCCCGCTCGGTCACTGGAGCCAGGCTTCCTCGGCGCGAGCGACGTAGCCGGCGAAGCGCTCGTTCGGCTCCCGCCGCTCGAGGTAGCCCCGGAGGATCCGCTCGACGTAGTCGGGCATCCCGTCGGCGGTGACCTTCAGACCGCGGAACTTTCGGCCGAACGCGGCGTCGGCACCGAAGTGGCCACCCAGGTGAACCTGGAAGCCCTCGACCTGATTCCCGTCGTCGTCGCGGACCATCGAGCCCTTGAAGCCGATGTCGGCGGTCTGGAACCGGGCGCACGAGTTCGGGCAGCCGTTGATGTTGATCGTGAGCGGCTCCTCGAACTCCGGGAGTCGCTTCTCCAGCTCGCGGTAGAGCGTGTCGGCGCGGGCCTTGGTCTCGACGATCGCCAGCTTGCAGAACTCGAGCCCGGTGCAGGCCATCGTCCCGCGTCGGAACGCGCTCGGCTTGACCAGCAGGTCGTGGGTGGCCAGCTCGTCGATGGTCGCGTCGACGTCGTCGGCCGCGACGCCGAGCAGCACCAGCTTCTGCTGTGCGGTGGCTGCGATCCGGCCGTCGCCGAGACGGTCGGCCAGTTCGGCGACCGCGGTCAGCGTCGTGCCGGAGAGCCGACCGGCCCGGGGCGCGAAGCCGAGCGCGAACGTCCCGTCGCGCATCGGCGTGACGCCGACGTGGTCGCGCTGGTCCTGGATCGGAGTGGCCGGCGGCGGGCCGTCGGGCAGCTTCTCCGTGAGGTACTCGGTCTCGAGCACCTCCCGGAACTTCTCCGGTCCCCAGTCGGCGAGCAGGAACTTCAGCCGGGCGTGGTTGCGCGACCGGCGGTAGCCGTAGTCCCGGAAGATACTGGTGACGCCGGCCCAGACCTCACCGACCTGATCCGGCCGGACGAAGACGCCGAGCCGCTCGGCGAAGCGCGGGTTGGTGGAGAGTCCGCCGCCGACCCACAGGTCGTAGCCGCGCTCACCGTCCGCGTTGACGACGCCGACGAACGCGACGTCGTTGATCTCGTGGTTGGTGCAGTGCTCGGCGCAGCCCGAGATCGAGCTCTTGAACTTGCGCGGCAGGTTCGAGAACGCCGGGTCGCCGACGTACCGGTCGACGACAGCGCGCAGCGGCTCGGTCGCGTCCAGCACCTCGGTCTCCAGCTCGCCGGCGAGCGGGCAGCCGAGGATCACCCGGGGGGTGTCGCCGCAGGCTTCGGTGGTGGAGAGGCCGACGCCCTCCAGGCGTCGCCAGATCTCCGGCACGTCCTCGATCCGGATCCAGTGCAGCTGGACGTTCTGCCGGTCGGTGACGTCCGCGACGTCGCGGCCGAACTCGGTCGAGATGCCGGCGATCACCCGCAGCTGCTCGGACGTGACCCGGCCACCGTCGATCCGGACGCGGAGCATGAAGTAGCGGTCGTCCAGCTCCTCGGGCTCCAGGATCGCGGTCTTGCCGCCGGGGATACCGGGCGCGCGCTGGGTGTAGAGGCCGTACCACCGCATCCGGCCGCGCAGGTCCTGCGGGTCGATCGAGTCGAAGCCGCCGTGCGCGTAGACGTTCACGATCCGGTCGCGCACGGTGAGACCGTCCGCGTCCTTCTTCATCTGCTCGTTCTTGTTCAGCGGTTCCCGGTAACCCAGGGCCCACTGACCCTGTCCGCGGGGGCGGCCGGCACGGGCGGGACGGGCGGCGCGCGCGGGCCGGGGACTGTCCGGCGTGCTGGTCGGCACGGCCATAACTGAGTACCTCACAGGGGTCGGACCGCGCCCGCAGCGCTCACCCCGTCGATATCGGGGGCGGAGGGGCCGAAAGCGGTCGGAGGACGGACGAGGGGCGGCGGAACGGTCAGGCCGACTGAGCTGTCAGCCCAGACACGCCGCGCTGATCACCCGCTGCAGGTCGACATGCAGGCGGGCGACCAAGAGGGTGCCTCGCGTCGTCACGTCAAGAAGCATGGCACAGCGCGCCGACAGTAGCCAGATGTCGGGAAACCGTGCTCACCTAGTGGAATGGTAGGCATTCTGCTATCGGTTGGCGGCGCTGTGTTGCTGTGTCATCATCGGCAACCATGACCGGCCGTACTCGCCTTGCTTCGGCGTTGCTGACCACGCGTCGGCACGTCGACTTCCTGCGCGTCTCCAGCGCAGTGTGTCGCCCTAGCTGAGCGCGGCTTTTGGCGTTCCGCGAAGGCGATTGACGGCGGTTTCCCCCGTTCCTGGCCTTCGGTCGGCCCCTGGTCCGGCCACGTCCGGCTCGCGCAGACGGATCGTTTCCCCTTGGTTCGACGTGTTGAAGGGCTCCTGGTAGGGGTCCTGACCTCCCGTCGTGCCCCGTCGCGGAATATCCGGCGAGGAAATGGCGATGTCCGATACGTGGACTTATGCCCTTCGGGCCGGAATTCCTCCCCTGAGGTCAGGAGAATCGCGCGATGCCGACCGCATCGACTGCCCCGCCCACCGGACGCACGGAGAGTGGTCCGGCCAACACGTTGGCTGTGGTGGATCCCACAGTAGTGGCGGAAACCACGGCCACGGTCGCCCCGGCCCTTCCGGCGGCGTCCACGACCGGCGGGACGGTCTGGCTCACCGGCCTTCCGAGCGCTGGGAAGACCACGGTGGCGACGGCGGTCGCCGAGCGTCTGCGCGGCACCGGCCGCCGGGTCGAGGTCCTCGACGGGGACGCGGTGCGCGAGCACCTCTCCGCCGGCCTCGGCTTCAGCCGCGCTGACCGGGACACCAACGTCGCGCGGATCGGCTTCGTCGCCGAGCTGCTGGCCCGCAACGGCGTGCTCGTGCTCGCCGCCGTCATCTCGCCGTACGCCGCCGCCCGGGACGCCGTCCGCGCTCGGCACGTGGCGAGCGGCACGCCGTTCCTCGAAGTCCACGTCGCCACGCCGGTCGAGGTCTGCAGCGTCCGGGACGTCAAGGGCCTCTACGCCAAGCAGCGCTCCGGCCAGATCGCCGGCCTGACCGGCGTCGACGACGTCTACGAAGCGCCGGGAACCCCTGAGCTCGTGCTCCGCACCGATAACTCCACCCTCGACGCGTCCGTGGACGCGGTGCTCGCCGCGTTGTCCGAAAGGGGTCTGCTGTGACGACCATCTCCGACCTTCACCTCGAGCACCTGACCGACGCGCGCGATGCGGCGCTCACCGCCCTCGAGGACGAGTCGATCCACATCCTGCGCGAGGTGGTCGGCAGCTTCGAGCGTCCGGTGCTGCTGTTCTCCGGCGGCAAGGACTCGATCGTCATGCTGCGCCTGGCCGAGAAGGCGTTCTCCCCGGGCCGCATCCCGTTCCCGGTCATGCACGTCGACACCGGACACAACTTCCCCGAGGTCATCGAGTTCCGCGACCGGCGCGCCGCCGAGCTGGGCCTCGACCTCGTCGTCGCGTCGGTGCAGGACGCGATCGACCGCGGCCGGATCACCGAGCGGCCTGGCCAGTCCCGCAACCCGCTGCAGACCGTCCCGCTGCTGGACGCGATCACCGACAACCGGTTCGACGCGGTGCTCGGCGGCGCCCGGCGGGACGAGGAGAAGGCCCGGGCGAAGGAGCGGGTGTTCTCCATCCGCGACGAGTTCGGTCAGTGGGACCCGCGCAACCAGCGTCCGGAGCTCTGGGACCTCTACAACGGTCGGATCGCGCCGGGCGAGCACGTCCGCATCTTCCCGCTGTCGAACTGGACCGAGCTGGACATCTGGCGCTACATCGCCCGGGACGGCATCGAGGTGCCGAGCATCTACTACGCCCACGAGCGCGAGGTGTTCGACCGCGACGGGATGGTGCTCGCGGTGACGCCGTTCACCCCGCCCCGCGACGGCGAGCAGGTCCGCGTCGAGACCGTCCGGTACCGCACGGTCGGCGACGCCACCTGCACCGGCGCCGTGCGGTCGACCGCGCGCACCGTGGACGAGGTGATCGCCGAGACCGCGACCAGCCGTCTCACCGAGCGGG
This sequence comes from Cryptosporangium minutisporangium, assembly GCF_039536245.1. Classification (NCBI taxonomy): domain Bacteria; kingdom Bacillati; phylum Actinomycetota; class Actinomycetes; order Cryptosporangiales; family Cryptosporangiaceae; genus Cryptosporangium; species Cryptosporangium minutisporangium. Next base: position 65,837 of record NZ_BAAAYN010000007.1, read on the forward strand.
GAGCGACCCGTGCCGACGACCGCGCGAGCGAAGCCGCGATGGAAGACCGCAAGCGCGAAGGATACTTTTAAACGTGTCTGATCTCCTACGCGTCGCCACCGCGGGCTCGGTGGACGACGGCAAGAGCACGCTGATCGGACGCCTGCTCCACGACTCGAAGAACGTCTTCGCCGACCAGTTCGACGCGGTGGAGGCAGCGTCTCGTCGACGCGGCCTGGACGCCGCCGACCTGGCGCTGCTCACCGACGGCCTGCGCGCCGAGCGGGAGCAGGGCATCACGATCGACGTGGCGTACCGCTACTTCGCGACGCCGCGCCGCACGTTCGTGCTCGCCGACACCCCGGGTCACGTCCAGTACACCCGGAACATGGTCACCGGAGCGTCCACCGCCGACGTGGCCGTCGTCCTCGTCGACGCCAGGCACGGACTGGTCGAGCAGTCGCACCGCCACGCCGCGGTGGCCGCGCTGCTCGGCGTCGGACACATCGTGCTCGCCGTGAACAAGATGGACCTGGTCGACTTCTCCGAAGAGGTCTACGACCGGATCGTCGCCGACTTCGACGTGCTCGCCGCCGAACTGGGCATCCGGTCGGTCACCGCGATCCCGGTCTCGGCGCTGCACGGCGACAACGTCGTGGAGCCGAGTCAGAAGCTCGGCTGGTACGCGGGGCAGACGCTGCTCGACCACCTGGAGACCGTTCCGGTGCCGTCGCGCGGCGGCGAGGTCGGTGCGCGGCTCCCGGTACAGCTGGTCATCCGGCCCCGCTCGGCCGAGCACCCCGACTACCGGGCGTACGCCGGGCGGGTCGCCGCCGGCACCCTTCGGGTCGGCGACGAGGTGGTCGTGCTGCCCTCGGGCCGGAGGACCCGGGTCGCCGGCATCGACACCCACGACGGTTCGCTGGACGAGGCGGCGACGGGCCGTTCGGTGGCGGTGCGGCTGGAAGACGACGTCGACGTGGCCCGCGGTGACCTGCTCGCCGCGGCACCGGACGCTCCGGAGCCGGTGCGGCAGCTCACCGGCCGGGTCTGTGTCCTGGCCGAGCGTCAGGTGCGGGCCGGCGACCGGTTCCGCCTGCGCGCGGGCACCCGCGAGGTGAAGGCGATCGTCGGCTCGATCGCCGACCGGCTCGACGTCACCACGCTCAAGCGCGAGGACGCCGATGCCCTGGAGCTCAACGACATCGGCGACGTGATGCTGCGGCTGGCCGAACCGGTCGCGGTCGACCCGTACGCCCTGTCCAGGGGCACCGGCTCGTTCCTGCTGATCGACGAGGCCACCGGTGCCACCGTCGCCGCCGGCATGGTCGAGCAACCACCCGCGGTGTGACGATGGGTGACCCGGTCCTGCTCGCGGTGGCGCACGGCACGTCGTACGCCCCCGGCATCGCGACGCTGCACGCGTTGCTGGAGCGGGTCCGCGAGCTCGCGCCCGGCCTCCGGGTCGAGTTGGCGTTCGTCGACCACGAGCCGCCGTCGGTGCGTGGTGCGCTGTCCGCCTTCGCCGCCGCTGACGTACCGGTGGCGACGCTGCCGCTGCTGCTCACCGCGGCGTCGCACAGCAAGGGTGACATCGCGGGCACCGTGCGGCTGGTGCGCCACGAGCGGCCCGGCTCGGTGGTGACCTACGGGCGGCCGCTGGGGCCGGATCCGCTGCTGCTGGCGGCGCTGAACGATCGGGCCGCGGAGGCCGGCGCCGGTCCGGACACCGCGATCGTGCTGGCCTCGGCCGGTGCCGCCGATCCGGACGCGAACGCCGAGATCTGGCGGGCGGCCCGGCTGTTCTGGGAGTACCGCGGCGGCGGTGCTCCGGTGGAGGTCGCCTACGCGAGCGCGACCACGCCGACGGTCACCGAAAGCGTGCAGCGGCTGCACCGCCTCGGTCACGACGACGTACTGGTCGTGCCGTACTTCCTCGCGCCGGGCAAGCTGCCGGGCGGCGTCCAGCGGGACGCGCGAGCCGCCGGTGCGCGAACCGCAGAGGTGCTCGGCGCGCACGAGTCGGTGGCCAGGCTGGTCCTGGCCCGGTACGCCGAGGCGGTCGGCGGCAGCGTGCTGATGAACTGCGACACCTGCCAGTACCGCTCGCCGTGGCCGGGTCGGGAGAACAAGGTGGGCCAGCTCCAGGAGCCGCACACCCACCCCGCCGACGAGGTGCCCGACGCCCCTGTGTCGGCGCGCTGACGCTGGGGCGGAGACCGGCGTCACCGCCCGCTGCCGACCCTGCGCGCGCTGACCTAACCTGGAAGGCATGCGCGCACCCCTGGTCCCCGGCCGGCAGTCACCTCGGCGTGACGTCCCGGCCCATATCCCGCGTCCGGAGTACGTCGGGCGTCCCGCCCCTCAGCGCTGGACCGGCTCGGACGTGCAGACCCCGGAGACGATCGAGAAGATGCGGGTCGCCGGGCGCATCGCGGCCCAAGCTCTGCAACTCGGCGGGAAACACGTCGCGCCGGGCGTCACCACCGACGAGATCGACCGGGTCGTTCACGAGTTCCTGATCGACCACGACGCCTACCCGTCGACGCTCGGCTACCGGGGTTTCCCGAAGTCGTGCTGCACCTCGCTCAACGAGGTGATCTGCCACGGCATCCCGGACAGCACCGTGATCGAGGACGGCGACATCGTCAACATCGACGTCACCGCGTTCCTCGACGGTGTGCACGGTGACTGCAACGCGACGTTCCTCGCCGGCGACGTGTCCGAGGAGGTCCGGCTGCTGGTCGAGCGCACCGAGGAGGCGACCAGGCGGGCGATCAACGCGGTGAAGCCCGGGCGTCAGCTCAACGTCGTCGGGCGGGTCATCGAGTCGTACGCGAAGCGGTTCGGGTACGGCGTGGTGCGGGACTTCACCGGGCACGGCATCGGGGAGACGTTCCACTCCGGCCTGCACGTGCCGCACTACGACGACCCGGATCTGCAGGTCGAGCTGGTGCCCGGGATGACGTTCACGATCGAACCGATGATCACGCTCGGCACGTACCAGTGGGACATGTGGCCCGACCGCTGGACGGTCCTGACCAAGGACCGCAAGTGGACCGCCCAGTTCGAGCACACCCTGGTCGTCACCGACTCCGGCAGCGAGATCCTCACCCTGCCCTGACCGGAACGATCACGGATCGGGCGGGTGGGAACCCGTTCGATCCGTGATCACTCCGCAGTGACGGCGGTGAAGCCCCGCTGTCGCTCCAGGTACGCCTTCTCGATCGTCGCGAGCACGTACTCGGGGTCTTCCCGCACGTCACGCGGGGTGAAGTGCAGCGTCTGCACGCCGTGCGCGGCCAGCCGGTTGTGCCGTTCGTAGGTGCGACGCCAATCCTGCGGCGACGCGTGGAACTCGTACGAGTTCGATTCGAGCGCGAGACCGGCGTCTTGGATCCACCCATCGGGCGAGGGCAGGCGAGTGCCGTCCGAAGCGGTCAACGTGGGATTCCACCGCACCAGCGGAAGCATCCGGCTGCGTCGTACCACCTCGCGGAGCTCGGCCTCCGGTGCCGAGCGGACGCCGGCTCGCAGTTCGGCGACCACTCGTCGGAGCGTGCCGCTGTGTGCCTTGGGGCCTCGCAGCGCTTCCTCGGTGAGCGCCGCGACGGTCGTCATCCGCCGCTGCACCATCTCGGTCAGGAAAGCGCGTACGTCCCGGAGCGCGTAGCCCGATCTCGCCGCGTCGGCTCCGGCGCGGGCGACCGAGCAGATCTCCATAGCGGGATGGAGCCGGGGATGCAGATCCGGTCGCTTCGTGCTCGTTACCAGCACGAAGCCTCGCGAGGTTCGCCGTGCGGGCGGCGGTACGAGGATCTGGACCCGCGGATCGCTGGGTGCGTACCGGAGGCGACGTTTGCGCAGCGCTGCTGCGCCCGTGATCTGGGCACCGGGTCCGCCGTAGAGCGCGGCAGCCTGGAGCCGCTGGTGCTCCGACAAGGTTCCGGTGAACGTGGCGTACAGGCCGGTGAGTACCCGCTGCCAGGAGCCGCGCTGCAGCTGCCACGCGATCGCGTCGCGGGAAAGCCCGCAGGCCAGCGCCTGGCTTCGCAGTACCAGTCCACTCTGCAGTTCCACCAGGTCGGCCGAACCGGTTCGGCTGTGCACCGCCCCACTGTGGAGCCCCGCGCCGCTCGGCGCGACGGGCGTCCGCCTGGCTGGGGACAACCCGCACGACCGCCGGAACGATCACGGATCGGGCGGGTGGGAACCCGCCCGATCCGTGATCATTCGCGGACGGCGGCGGCTGCGGCGGCGCGCTTGGCGGCTGGGGTGCCTGCGGGAGGCTCGTAGAGCAGTACGTCGACGCCGTGCGGGCCGTGGCGCTCGGCGGCGAGACCGGCCTTGGTGGCCACCCGCACCACGTCGTCGGCGGACGCCACGGTGGCGGTGGTGGTCGCCAGCGCCCGGGCGAGCAGGCCCTTCGCGTGCTTGTTGAAGTGGCTCACCACCGACCGGCCGCCGTCCGGCGCGACGTAGAGCACCCGGACGTTCACCGCACCGCGCGCCGGTGCGAGCGCGGCGTACGCCCCGGACCGGAGGTCGACGACGAGCCCGGGAAGGTCGGCGAGCACCGGTCCGAGCACCGGCTTCCACAGCGCGCCGAGCGTTCCGACGCCCGGCAGCCGCGACCCGGCGGAGAACCGGTACGCCGGGATCGGATCGCCGCCCCGCACCGCACCGAACAACGCGGACGCGACGACCACCCGGTCGGCGGCCCGTTTACGCTGCGCCGGGGTCAGCCCGGCCGGGTCGAAGGCGTCGTAGAGCACGCCGGTGTAGCGGAAAAGGGCCGGGCTGGTCGGCGCCGTGGCGAGCACCGCGTCGAGCTCCAGTTGGTCGCGCTGCCCGGCGGAGAGGCCCAGCGCCGCCAGCGCGGGCGCCGGGTCGCCGGCCACGGCCTCCGCCGCCAGCGCGGTCAACGCCGTGAGCAGGCGTTCCCGCACCGGCCGGAGCGCCGGGAACGCCAGCGCGCTCAGGTCCAGCGCCGGCCCGTCGCCGCCCGGCCGCTTCGTCTCCGACGGCGGAAGCAGCAGGGTGAGGGGAGCCTTCTCCCGGGCGACGCGTGCCATGCGGCGAGACTTACACACGGACCTCCTTCCGACTAAGAGCGGGCGGGTGGGGGGCGTAGGGCTGGAGGGTGGGTGGCGTAGGGCTGGACGGTGGAGGCCCCGGGACCGAGTCGGCCGGGGGAGAAGGAGAACGATCATGGACGAGACGCCACCCACTGCGGCGGCGGCCCCGACCGAGGACGCGGCGCCTCCCGGGAGTGCGGTGGTGACGGGCGGTGCGGTGCCTGAGGACGACGCGTTGCTGACGCCGCACCACGGAGACGTCGCCGGCGGGTGGCTGCGCGCTGCGGTGTTCGGCGCGATGGACGGGCTGGTCACCAACATCTCGCTGATCGCGGGCGTCGGCGGTGGCGGCGTCGACCGGGGCGCGATCGTGCTCACCGGCGTCGCCGGACTGGTCGCCGGCGCGGTCTCGATGGCGCTCGGCGAGTACACGTCGGTGCGGACGCAGAACGAGCAGCTCGACGCCGAGGTGGCGAAGGAGCGCCGGGAGCTACGCCTGCACGGTGCCGCCGAGCGGCGGGAGTTGGTGCTGCTGCTGCAGCGCGCCGGCCTCTCCAGGGACCTGGCCCAGCGGATCACCGCCGAGGCGGCCGGCAAGCCCGACCTGGAGCTCCGGCTGCACGCGCTCACCGAGCTGGGCGTCGTCCCGGAGGAGAAGCCGTCGCCGTGGACAGCGGCTGCGTCCTCGTTCGTCTGCTTCGCGGTCGGCGCGCTGGTGCCGCTGGTGTCGTTCCTGCTGGGCTCGGACGAGTTGTGGCTCGCGCTGGCGATCGGCGGGGTGGGGCTGTTCGTCGCCGGTGCGCTGGCCACCCGCGCGACCGCGGGGCGGTGGTGGGCGGGCGGACTTCGTCAGCTGGTTCTGGGCGCCGCGGCAGCCGGCGTGACATATCTCATCGGTCGTCTGATCGGTGCCACGGTGGCCTGAGACGCCGCGTCAGAGCGGATCGGCGTCGGTGGGGCAACCGCGTCGGCTGAGCTCGGTGGCCTGTTGCTCGAGGCGGTCCCGCAGCTCGACGAGGTCGAGCCCGGCGACGCCGGTACGGCGGGCGGCGTCGGCGCGGCCGCGGAAGTAGGTGCGGGCCAGCAGGCCCTCGGTGATCGCGGTCGCGATCCGGGCTTCGGCGAGGAGTAGCAGTGCGCCGTCCTCGTCGTGCCACTGTCCGGCGTGGACGGCGTCGGTCAGTAGCTCCCACGCCGCACACCACGCCTCCCGCGCCAGCGCGCTGAACTCCCGCGGAGTGGCCTCGGCCAGGCGCGCGAGGTGGGCGTCGCGCAGTCCGGCGAGCCAGTTGCCGTCGTCGTCGAGCGGGCGGACGTGCAGGTACCGGTCGGCTTGCAGGGGCCAGTCGGTGGTGAGGGTGCGCGCCCGGGCCAGCAGGTCCTGCTGGGCAGCCACCGTGAGGTCGACCAGCTGCCCGCCGAGGCGCCGACGCGTGGAGCGCGGACCGCCGCCCGGCCGGTACGTGACCACGACCAGCGACACCGCCGTGCCGTCCCGGTCGTCGTCGTGGGCGAGCGCACCGGTCCCGCCGATCGCGGCGACCTCGGCCCGCCAGCGCCGGCGAATTCGTCGCGCGAGATCGGCTGCGAGGTGGTCGCGGGCAGCGGCGGTCGCCGAGGGAGGGGGCACCCGGCCATCCTGCCGTGCGTGCCGATGGGCATACGTGGGTCTCGCCGGGCGCTACTCTCCCGGTGTCCGTGTTGCGGGTGATATCGGAGGCACTTTCACGTTCCGCTTGAGATTGCGATTGAATGTGCGCAATATATGTGGACGAAAACGACCACTCGGCAGCGGGTGGGCCGACTCGTGCGAAGGAAGCCGAAGGCGACCATGACCGGTTCCGGGGCGGCGCCGGCTGTCTCGATCCTCGCTTCAGCGAGCTGCTGAGGCGATGGAGTCCACCACCGAAGGAGCGGCCGAGGCGGTTCGGTCGGTGCCACCCGGCTACCGGGCGGTGCTCCGGCACCCGGTCGCCGGGAGGCTCGTCGCCGTCAGGTCGGTCTCCGAGCTCGGCGACTTCATCGGTCTCGCCGCGTTGCTGCTGCTCGGATACCAGCTGACCGGGTCACTGCTGGGCGCGGCCGCCGTCTACACCGCGCGGGCGCTGCCGGCGATCCTGGTGGCGACGCTCCTCGGCGGCTGGCTGGACGTCACGCCGCGTCGTCGCACGCTGAGCCTGCTCGCGCTCGGTGGCGCGGCCGCGCTCCTGTTCCCGATCGTGTTCCCGGCCGCCGCGACGGCGCTGGTGGCGTCGGCGATCCTGGGCGCGGTGCGCGCGGCGTACGTGGCCGTGACGACGGCGGTGGTCGCCGAGTCGGTGGACCGGGCGATCCAGCTGCCGTACTTCGGCATGGCCGCGACGATCAACTCGCTGGTTCAGGTCGGTGGGATCGCGGTGGGCTCCGGCCTGGCCGTGACGCTGGGGCCGCGGGTGGCGTTGCTCGTCGACCTGCTCTCGTTCCTGGTCGCCGCCGTGATGCTGGCGCGGTTGCCGGTCGGTGCGCGACGGGAACGACGTCACCGGCTGCCGCCGGGCGCCGGGTTCGTGCTGATCTGGCGGCAGCCGACGCTGCGGGCGCTGGCGCTGCTGACCTGGGCGACGCTGGTGTGCAGCGTGCTCCCGGAGACCGTCGCGACGAACGCACCCACCGGCTGGATACCGGCGGTGATGGTGTCGTCCGCGCTGGGTGGCGCGCTCTTCGCCGCAGTGATGGGCCGGCGTCGATTCTTGGAGCGGCCACTGAACCAGGCCCGCACCGCCGCGGTGCTGGGGGCCGCGCTGGTAGCCGGTGCACTGGTGCTGTTCTCCGGGCAACACCCGTTGTTGCTGGCGCTGGTGAACACCGTGATCGGCGCGGCGACCGGCTGGACCGTCGGTGCCCAGGCCACGTTCGCCCGGCTCGCTCCGGCCGGGCGGATGGGACAGGTGGAGGCCACGATGATCGCGTCCAACGTGTTCCTCGAGGGCGTCGGCGTGCTGCTGCTGAGCCTCGTCGCGGTGGCGGTCGGGTCGGACGGCGCCGGCTACCTGACCGGCGGGGTGCTGGTGCTGGTCGCGGCGGCCACGACCACACGATCGCTCCGGGCGATCGGGAGCGCGTGACGGGCATCGCCGGCTCTCCGCGCCCCTGACCGGCGGCCCGGAAAAGTGTCGTACCGGCGTGGGAAAGTGGCCTCCATGGTGAAGGCGATTCTCTTCGACTGGGGCGGCACGCTCACCCCTTGGCACACGGTCGACGCGAAGGCGCTCTGGCGGACGATCGCCACGGAATGCAATCTGCTCCCGGCCAACGGCGGGACGGAGACGAGTGCGGCGCCGGACCGTCCGGTCGCCGACGAGGCGCCTCTGGCGACCGTCGAGCAACTGGTCGACGCGCTGCTGGCCGCCGAGGACGCGGCCTGGGCCCGTTCTCGCGACGAGCACACGTCCGCCACCATGGCCGACGTCTGCGCGGCGGCGGGCATCGCGCTCACCGCGGACCTGCTGGCCGCCCACGAGCGGCACTGGGAGCCGCACACGTACACCGATCCGGACGCCGCCGCGGTGCTCGCCGAGCTGCGGTCGCGGGGCCTCAAGGTCGGGCTGCTCTCGAACACGGTGTGGAACCGGGAGCACCACGAGCGGATCCTCCAGCGCGACGGCGTCCTCGACCTGTTCGACGGTGCGGTGTACACCAGCGAGATCCCGTGGACGAAGCCGCATCCGGAGGCGTTCCGCGCGGCGATGGACGCGGTGGGGGTCGACGACCCGTCCGCCTGCGTGTTCGTAGGCGACCGGCTGTTCGACGACATCTACGGCGCGCAGGCGGCCGGCATGCGGGCGGTGCACGTCCCGCACAGCGCGGTGCCACCGAGCCAGGTCGGGCACACCGTCGGTGCGCCGGACGCGGTGATCCAGCGACTCACCGACCTACTCCCAGTCGTCGACGCCTGGTGTCAGTAAGCGCCGCCAGGCGCGTGCTCTGACTGTGAGGCTGGTGTTGTCGGCTCGTTCGATGGTGGGCTGGCGGCTGGCAGTGGTGGGCGTGACCCGTGTTCTGACTGGCCTGTGTGCGCGGAGCCCGCCCAGGACGAGGCTGGCAGTCGAGCGCGAGGACGCCGCGACCTTGGCCTTGGTGTCTCAAGTCCTCGCGCTCGCCTGTCAGGCTCCCCTGGGCGGGCCGCCCACTAAGAGCCGGGCCACGCCACTGTCGGGGCCTTACCCGGCTCCGACACCGAGCGCCACTGCGCACCGCGCACCGCGGAGCCGACCAGGGCGTCCAGCGCGACCTCGCGCGCCGTGCCGGACAGCTCGCCGAGCGCCGAGCGCCACACCGCCGCGGCGCGGGTCTCGACCTGGACGCCGAGCGCCAACGCACCCGCCCGGTCGGTCACCGGTGAGGGCAGCTGGTAGGCGGGCGCGGCCGGGGCGGGCGTCGCACCGGCGGTCGTGATCAGGTCGGCGACCGCGTCCCGCTGCTGGCGGTGCGCGAGGTCCGCGGCGCGGGCCCAGGCCAGCTCGTCGCCGGTCAGGTGAGCGCCGATCACCCCGTAGGCGAAGACGGCGGCGTGCTCGGCGGCGAGCGCGAGATGGAGCCGGTCGGTGGAGCGGCTCACGCGAGCGCCACCTCGTGCGACGCCTCCGCCGCACTGATGCTGCCGAGCACGACGATCCGTTCCGAGGCACTGGCGGCGTCGCCGGTGCCGCTTCCGGCGGTCACCGCGAGGCAGGCCGAGCGGGACCGCGCCGAGGCGGTGCGTTCGGCCGCCCGGAGTGCGACCAGCGCGGCGGCACCGTCGGTGCTGACTGCGGGGGCGGACGTCGCCGGTGAGGGTCCGGGAACCGGCGGGGTGGCCCGCGCCAGCGCGGCCCGGCGCCGGGCGTCCAGCAGCTCCAGCAGGGCGTCCCGGTGCTCCCGGTGGGCGTCCCGGAGCGGGGTCAGCCGGGCGGCCAGGTCGCCGTGCGCGGCGATCGTCGCCTCGTAGAGATCCAGCAGCGTCTGTTTCTCGGCGACCAGCGTCTCCAATGGGTCGGTGGCGACGGCGGGCACCGCCGGCTCCGGCTCGATCAGCCCGCAGCCGGCCACCGCACCGGCCGCGCCGGCGCCCAGCAGTCCACCCAGCACCGAACGCCGGCTGAGGCCACGTCTGCGTGCGGGAAGATCGTGCGAGGGGCCGGCGGGGGACGACGGGAGCCGCCCGAGGCGGATGCGGCGCGCAGCGGTGGGCACCCCGATAGTTTCCCAGTCGGCCGGACGCGTGCCGGATGGAGGGCCGCTCGTCACGAACCGTTAGGCTGTGACCAGGTCGCCGGCGCTCGTCGGCGCGTACCCGCAGAGTGCCCCCACAACTGCACAGTGACCACCGTTCGGAGGTGTCGGATGCCAGCCCCGCAGGCGATGCGCTCCCGGATCGTCGCGTTGGTCGAACCCGTGGTCAAGGCCGCCGGCTACGACCTGGAAGAAGTTGCAGTCTCGTCGGCCGGCCGCCGGACCGTGGTCCGCGTCGTGGTCGACACCGACGGTGGGATCACGCTGGACGACATCGCCGCCGTTTCACGCGACGTGTCCGCCGCGCTGGACGAAACCGACGCTGCCGGTGGTTCGGCCTTCGGGACCGGCCCGTACACGCTGGAGGTCACCTCGCCCGGCGTCGATCGGCCGCTGACCGAGCCCCGCCACTGGCGCCGGAAGGTGGGCCGCCTCGTCACCGTCCGTATTGGTGACAAGAGCGTGACCGCCCGCATCACCGAGGTCGACGACCAGGGCGTGCACCTCACCGACGACCGGGGAGTCCGTACGGCCACGTTCGCCGAACTGGGTCCGGGCAAGGTGCAGGTGGAGTTCGCTCGGCCGACCGCCAAGGCGGAGGCCGGCACCGACGAAACAGAAGAAGGAGGAGACCGGTGAACATCGACATCGCGGCGCTGCGCGCGGTCGAGCGGGAGCGGGAGATCTCCTTCGACACGATCATCGAGGCGATCGAGACCGCGCTGCTGACCGCGTACAAACACACCGGCCACGCGCACCCGGACGCCCGGGTCGAGGTGAACCGGAAGACCGGCGCCGCCACCGTGTGGGCCGCCGAGCGCGACGAGGACGGCACCGTCCTCCGGGAGTTCGACGACACCCCGGACGACTTCGGTCGGATCGCCACGATGACCGCCAAGCAGGTCATCCTGCAGCGGCTCCGGGACGCCCAGGACGAGATGACGTTCGGGGAGTTCGCCAGCCGCGAGGGCGAGGTCGTCGCCGGTGTCATCCAGGCGCACGAGTCCCGGACCGAGCGCGGCATCGTCTCGGTCAGCCTGGGCAAGATCGAGGCCACGCTGCCGCCGGCCGAGCAGGTGCCGGGGGAGACCTACCAGCACGGCGCACGGATCAAGGCGCTCGTCGTCCACGTGGCGAAGGGCATGCGTGGCCCGCAGGTGACGCTCTCGCGGACCCACCCGAACCTGGTGCGGAAGCTGTTCGCGCTGGAGGTCCCGGAGATCGCGGACGGCACCGTGGAGATCGCGGCCGTCGCCCGTGAAGCCGGGCACCGTTCGAAGATCGCGGTCCGCGCCACCGTGGCGGGCGTCAACCCGAAGGGCGCGTGCATCGGTCCGCTCGGGGCCCGGGTCCGCGCCGTCATGAGCGAGCTGCACGGTGAGAAGATCGACATCGTCGACTGGGCGGAGGACCCGGCCCGGTTCGTCGCGAACGCGCTCTCGCCGGCTCAGGTGCGGGCGGTCGAGGTCGTCGACGCCGACGCCCGGTCGGCGCGGGTGACCGTGCCGGACTTCCAGCTGTCGCTGGCGATCGGCAAGGAAGGCCAGAACGCCCGCCTCGCGGCGCGGCTGACCGGCTGGCGGATCGACATCCACAGCGACGCCGAGCAGACCGCTGCACCGGAGGCAAATGAGCCGGAAGGGGCCAGTGCGGCAACCGTGGGGGAACCGGACGCTTCGGTCCCAGGCAGCGCGGGGTAGACTGGCCTGTGGTTCGCCGCATCCGTCCGGCGCCGTCCCCGCATGGCCGCTCTCCAACGCGGACTTGTGTGGGATGTCGACAGCGAGCGGCAGCCACCGAGCTGCTGCGCGTCGTCGCGGTCGAGCGTGGGGATTCCCGCGTTACCGTCCCCGATCCGGCGCGTCGGCGACCGGGGCGGGGCGCTTGGCTGCATCCCGACCCAGCGTGTTTCGTACTGGCGGAACGGCGTCGCGCCTTCGGGCGTGCGCTACGGGTCCCCGGTGTCCCTGACGCCGGAGCCGTCCGCGAGTATTTGACCCAGCTCGGACCCGCACGATCGGAAGTACCCGAAGGACTGGGCAACCCGCCCGGACCCACGGACGAAAAGTAGGTCTCCCGGTATGAGCGTGCGATGAAGTCTCTGCGATGAGCAAGCTTCGTGAGTAACTAGAAGGTCGAGCGGGTATGCCGCCCGGCCTCGGAAGAGGAGTGCAGTGGCAGGCAAGGCCCGCGTACACGAACTCGCCAAGGAACTCGGCGTCCCCAGCAAAGATGTGCTGAACAAGCTGAAAGAGCTCGGGGAGTTCGTGAAATCCGCGTCGTCCACGATCGAAGCGCCGGTGGCGCGTCGGTTGCGGGAGGCGTACACGTCGCCGTCCTCCGGCGGTAACGGAGGGCGCAAGCCGGGACCCCCGAGTGGTCCCCGGCCGCCCCGAAACATCCCATCCCCGGCGTCGATGGCCCGCCCGCAGGGCACGGCCAGCGCCCAGGACATCGAAGTCAAGGCCGAGCAGGCTCGGGCTGCCGAGCTGAAGGCGGCCCAGGAGGCCGCCGCACGTGCGGCGGCCGAGGCGCCGGCCGAGCGTCGGCCCGCAGCGCCCGGACCCCGTCCGGGCCCGCGTCCGGCCCCGACCCCGGAGGTGTCGGCTCCGACGCCCCCGCCGACGGCTCCGCCCGCCGGTCCGGTCCAGGGCGGTCCCCGTCCCGGCCCGCGTCCGGCCGGCCCCGGCCAGCGTCCGGCGCGTCCGGGCAACAACCCGTTCGGTGTCGGCCCCGGCACCCCCACGCAGCCCCCGCGTCCCGGCCCTCGGCCGGCACCGGCGGCGCAGGGTGGGCAGGCTCCGGCCGGCCCGACCGCCGGCGGTCCGCGTCCGGGCCAGGCCGGCCCGCGTCCGGGTCCGCGTCCCAGCCCTCAGCAGGGTGGTGACCGTCCCGGCGGCCCGCGTCAGGGTGGCCCCGGCGACCGGCGTCCGGGCCCCGGTGGCCCGCGTCCGGGCGGTCAGTCCGGTGGTCCCGGCGGTCCGCGTCCTGGCGGTTCGTCCGGTGGTCCCGGCGGCCCGCGTCCGAACCCCGGCATGATGCCGCCGCGGCCGAACCCGGGCATGATGCCCGGTCGTCCGGCCGGTGGCCCTGGTCGTGGTGGCCCCGGTGGCCGTCCGGCCGGTCCGGGTGGCGGCGGCGCTGGCCGTCCCGGTGGTGGCGGTGGCTTCCGTCCCGGTGGCGGCGGTGGCGGCGGCGGTCGTCCCGGTGGCGGTGGCGGTTTCCGCCCCGGCGGCGGTGGCGGCGGCGGTACCGGTGCGCCCGGTGGCGGTTTCCGTCCCGGTGGCGGTGGCGGCGGTGGCCGTCCCGGTGGTGGCGGTGGCTTCCGTCCCGGTGGCGGCGGTGGCGGCGGCGGTCGTCCCGGTGGCGGTGGCGGTTTCCGCCCCGGCGGCGGTGGCGGCGGCGGTACCGGTGCGCCCGGTGGCGGTTTCCGTCCCGGTGGCGGTGGCGGCGGTGGCCGTCCCGGTGGTGGCGGTCGTGGCCGCGGCGGTGCCGCGGGTGCGTTCGGCCGTCCCGGCGGTCGTGGCCCGGTTCGTGGACGGAAGTCCAAGAAGCAGAGGCGTCAGGAGTTCGACAACCTCTCCGCGCCGACGATGGGCTCGGGTGCCCCGCGCGGTAACGGCGAGCTCATCCGGCTCCCGCGTGGCGCGTCGCTCTCCGACTTCGCCGACCGGATCAACGCGAACCCCGGTTCGCTGGTCCAGGAGGCGTTCGGTCTCGGCGAGATGGTGACCGCGACCCAGTCGTGCACCGACGAGACGCTGCAGCTGCTCGGTGTCCACCTCGGCTACGAGGTGCAGATCGTCAGCCCCGAGGACGAGGACCGTGCGCTGCTTGCGCGGTTCGACATCGACCTCGACCAGGAGTACGACGACGAGAAGCTGGTCACGCGGCCGCCGGTGGTCACCGTCATGGGCCACGTCGACCACGGTAAGACGAAGCTCCTCGACGCGATCCGGCACACGAAGGTGGCCGAGGGTGAGGCCGGCGGCATCACCCAGCACATCGGTGCCTACCAGGTCGACGCGCACGTCAACGGCGAAGACCGTTCGATCACGTTCATCGACACCCCGGGTCACGAGGCGTTCACCGCCATGCGTGCTCGTGGGGCGAAGTCGACGGACATCGCAATCCTCGTGGTCGCGGCCGACGACGGTGTGAAGCCGCAGACGATCGAGGCGCTCAACCACGCCCAGGCGGCCGAGGTGCCGATCGTGGTCGCGGTGAACAAGATCGACAAGGACGGCGCGAACCCGGCGAAGGTGCGGCAGCAGCTCACCGAGTACGGGCTGGTCGCCGAGGAGTACGGCGGCGACACGATGTTCGTCGACATCTCGGCGAAGTCCCGGATCAACATCGACGGGCTGCTCGAGGCGGTCTGCCTCACCGCGGACGCGTCGCTGGACCTCCGGGCTCCGGTCGACGTGCCGGCCCAGGGTGTCGCGATCGAGGGTCACCTCGACCGTGGCCGTGGTCCGATCGCGACCGTCCTGGTCCAGCGCGGCACGCTCCGCGTCGGCGACTCGATCGTCGCCGGTGAGGCGCACGGTCGCGTCCGGGCGATGCTCGACGACAGCGGTTCCCAGGTCGCCGAGGCGGGTCCGTCCAGCGCGGTGCAGGTGCTCGGCTTCACCGCCGTGCCCGGTGCCGGCGACACGTTCCTGGAGGTCTCCGAGGACCGGGTGGCCCGGCAGATCGCCGAGCAGCGGCAGGCGCGCGAGCGCAATGCCCAGCTCGCGGCGACCCGTGGGCGTCCGACGCTGGAGACGCTGCTCGAGCGGATGAAGGAAGGCGAGAAGACCCAGCTCAACCTCATCCTCAAGGGCGACGGTTCGGGTGCGGTCGAGGCCCTCGAGGACGCGCTGGCGAAGCTCGAGATCGCCGACGAGGTCAGCCTGCGGATCATCGACCGCGGTGTCGGTGCGATCACCGAGACCAACGTCATGCTGGCGTCGGCCTCCGACGCGGTCATCATCGGCTTCAACGTCCGGCCCCAGGGCAAGGCGAGCGAGCTGGCCGACCGCGAAGGCGTCGACATCCGCTACTACTCGGTCATCTACGCGGCGATCGAGGACATCGAGAATGCCCTCAAGGGCATGCTCAAGCCCGAGTACGAAGAGGTGCAGCTGGGTACCGCGGAGATCCGTGAGGTCTTCCGCTCCAGCAAGTTCGGCAACATCGCCGGTGTACTCGTCCGTAGCGGCGACATCCGCCGGAACACCAAGGCCCGCCTCATCCGGGACGGGGCCGTGGTGGCCGACAACCTCACGATCGGATCGCTCAAGAGGTTCAAGGACGACGTCACCGAGGTCCGCGAGGGCTACGAGGCCGGTATCGGTCTCGGCTCCTTCAACGACATCAAGGTCGACGACGTCATCGAGACCTTCGAGATGCGGGAGAAGCCCCGAGCGTAAGTGGGTGCGGGCGGTCGGCCGGGTAGTACCCCGGCCGACCGCCTGCTCTCGGGAGGATTCGAGTGTTCACCGGCACGTTGGAATTCGACGTGGTGCTGCCGCCGGACAGCCGCAGCCTCAAGGCCAAGCGGGCGTACGTCCGGCCGGTGGTCGCCGCACTCCGTCGCCTCGAAGTGTCCGCCGCCGAGGTGGGTCTCCAGGACCTGCACGGACGGGTGGCGATCGGGGTAGCCACGGTCTCCAGCACGGCGAGCCACGTCGGCGAGGTACTCGACGCGTGCGAGCGGCTGGTCGCCGGGCGTCCGGAACTGGAACTGCTCTCGGTACGTCGTCGGCTGCACTCCAGCGACGACGACTGAGCCCTGCGTACTGCCGGGCCGCCCGCGCGGCCGCCCGGTGAGGAGTGAGACACGATGGCTGACGCAGCACGGGCGAGGAAGCTCGCCGTCCGGATCCGGGAGATCGTCGCGGAGACCCTCCGGACGCAGGTCAAGGACCCGCGCCTCGGCATGATCACGGTGACCGACGCGAAGGTCACCGCTGACCTGCACGACGCGACGGTCTACTACACCGTCTACGGCGACGAGACGGAGCGCGCCGCGACCGCTGCGGCGCTGGAGAGCGCGCGGGGCGTCCTGCGTAGCGCGGTCGGGCGTCAGACCGGGGTGCGGTTCACGCCGACGCTGGCGTTCAGCCTCGACGAGGTGCCGAACACCGCCAAGCACATCGACGACCTGCTGGCCGAGGCCCGCGCCGCGGACGCCGAGGTGCAGCGGAAGGCGGCGAGCGCGAGCTACGCGGGCGAGCCCGACCCCTACCGCCACGAAGACGAGGACGCGGACGAGGAGACGCCGGCCGCACCGGCCGACGCCCCGATCGACGTTCCGGGCGGGGGCCGCGCGTGAATCCGTCCGGAACGGGCGGGACCGTCCTGCGGTCGGGTCGGGCCCACCGCCGGACGGCCACCACACGTGCGGTGTACGGTCCGGACGTGCAAGCCGACCGGAGTGCGGCGAACGGTTACGGATCGCAGGTCAACGGCTCTGACCCGGCCGTGGCGCCGGGCGGGTCCGGCCGAGAGGTGACCGGCGCGATCTCCGAGGACGCCTGGCTGCGTGCGCTCACGCTGCTGCGTGCGGCCGGGGAGCAGTCGGGCGGCATCGTGCTCGCCTGCCATCTCAACCCGGACGGCGACGCGCTCGGCAGCATGCTCGCCACCGGGCTCGGCCTGCGTCAGCTCGGAATTCCCGTGCAGGCCTCGTTCAGCAACCCGTTCCGGCTGCCGCAGGCGCTGACCCAGCTGGCCGGCCGCGAGCTGCTGGTCCCCCCGGAGGAGGTCGTCGCGCAGCCGGACGTCCTGATGACGTTCGACACCGGCAGCGTCGACCGGCTCGGTGACCTCGCGCCGCTGGTGGCCGCCGCCGGCGACGTCATCGTCGTCGACCATCACGTGACCAACGGCGGGTTCGGCACCCACAACCTGATCGATCCGCAGGCGGCCGCGACGGCCGTCGTCGTCGACGAGCTGCTGTCCCGGCTGGGCGTCGAGCTGGACGCGGCGATCGCCGAGTGCCTCTACGTCGGACTCTCCACCGATACCGCCTCGTTCCGCGGTGCCGCGACCTCCCCGTCGACGCACGAGCTGGCGGCGCGGCTGCTCGCGACCGGCATCCGGCCGGACGAGATCAGCCGCCGCCTCTACGACGCCCGCCCGGTGCGGTCGCTGCACCTGCTCGCCGACGTCCTCGGCCGGGTGGTGCTGGAGCCGGGAATCGCCGGTGGAGCCGGTCTGAGCTGGTCCTACGTCACCCAGGACGACCTGTCCAAGCACGGGTTGGGCATGGAGTGGGTGGAGGGCGTGGTGGACATGATCCGCGGCGCCGAGGAGAGCACGGTTGCGATGGTCGCCAAGCAGACCGGCCCCGGCGAGTGGTCGATCTCGCTGCGTTCACGCGGCTCGGTCGATGTCGGAGCGCTGTCGGTGCGGCTCGGCGGGGGTGGCCACCGGCTCGCGGCCGGGTTCACCGGGCGTGGCCCTCTCGAGAACGTGGTGGACGCCCTGCGCGCGGCCCTCGACGCGGTACCGGTGACGAGCTGAGCGCCCGAACGGACCGGCGTCCCGCGACCAGCGGCCTGGTCGTCGTCGACAAGCCTGCCGGTATGACCTCGCACGACGTCGTCGGCCGCATGCGGCGGATCGCCGGAACCCGCAAGATCGGGCACGCCGGAACGCTGGATCCGATGGCGACCGGCGTGCTGGTGCTCGGCGTCGAGCGGGCGACGAAGCTGCTCGGCCACCTGACGCTCACCGCGAAGACCTACGTCGCGACGATCCGCCTCGGGTACGCGACGGTCACCGACGACGCGGAGGGCTCGCGGCTGGACGGCGCCAGCGCCGCCGACGTGCCGCTGGACGACGTCCGTACCGGGATCGCGGCGCTGACCGGATCCATCGACCAGGTGCCGTCCGCGGTCTCCGCGGTCAAGGTGGCCGGGCGGCGGGCCTACGACCGGGTGCGGTCCGGCGAGGAGGTCGAGCTGGCGGCCCGCCGGGTGACCGTGTCCCGGTTCGACCTGCTGGCCGACCGCCGTCCGGAGCCGGACCTGCTCGACCTGGACGTGATCGTCGAGTGCTCGTCCGGCACCTACATCCGCGCGCTCGCCCGTGACCTCGGCCGAGCGCTCGGGACCGGCGGCCACCTCACCGCGCTGCGGCGGACCCGGGTGGGTCCGTTCACCGATCAGGACGCCCGGACGCTCGACGAGCTGGCCGCCGCCGCGGACGCCGGAGAGGATCCGGTCACACTCGGCCTCGACGACGCGGTGAACGCAGCGTTTCCGCGGCGCGACGTCGACGGAGCCGCGGCGACCGTTCTCGGTCATGGCGGGCGGCTGCCGACGACGGGTCTGACCGGCCCGTACGGCGTCTTCGGCCCCGATGGCCGGGTGATCGCGCTGGTGCTGGAGCGGGACGGTGCGGCCAGGCCGGAGGTCGTGCTCCGGCCCTCCGGATGAGCGACCGCACGTGAAGGGCCGCGCGGCGGACGAACTAGGCTGAAGCCGTTAGCGGCTGGCGACGAGAGGCAGGCGGGCGTGCTGCGGTGGCGCGGGCTGGCGGAGAGCGCGCCGGACTGGAACCGGACCGTGGTCACGATCGGCGTCTTCGACGGCGTCCACCGGGGCCATCGGGCACTGATCGACGCGACCGTGCGGGAGGCGGCGGCGCTGCTGCCGGTGCCGAGGCCGTCCGGGGCTGAACCGCCGGAGGTTCCGCCGGTGGTCGTCGTGACGTTCGACCCGCACCCGGCCGCGGTCCTCCGCCCCGACGCCGTGCCGGACCGGCTGACGACGCTCGACCACCGCGCGGTGCTGATCGAGGGCCTGGCCGCCGACGGTCTCACCGTGGACGGCCTGTGCACGCTGCCGTTCACCCAGGAGCTGTCCCGGCTCGCCCCGGAGGAGTTCGTCCGTTCAGTGCTCGTCGACCACCTGCACGCGGCGGCGGGCGTCGTCGGCGAGGGGTTCCGGTTCGGCTACCGCGCGGCGGGCGACGTCGCGCTGCTCCGGACGCTCGGCGCCGAGCACGACTTCGAGGTACGCACGGTGCCGTTGCTCGCCGACGCCGACGGGACGGTCTCCAGCACCCGGATTCGGACCGACGTCACCGAGGGCGAGGTGGAGCGCGCCGCGGCGGCGCTGGGGCGGCCGCACCGGGTGGAGGGCATCGTCGTCCGTGGCGACCAGCGCGGCCGTGAGCTGGGCTTCCCCACCGCGAACTTGTCGTCGCCGCAGTACACGTCCGTGCCCGACGACGGCGTCTACGCGGGCTGGCTGATCCGCGACCCGGCCCGGCGGGCCGGCGAGCAGGAGACGCCGCTGCCGGCCGCGATCAGCATCGGGACGAACCCGACGTTCGCCGGGGAGCGGGCCCGCCGGGTCGAGGCGTACATCCTCGACTTCGACGCCGACATCTACGACGAGCGGGTCGCGGTGGACTTCGCCACCCGGCTCCGTCCCACGATTGCGTTCTCGTCCGTGGACGCGCTGATCACCCAGATGAACGCCGACGCCGCCCGGGTGCGGGAACTGCTGCTCGGCGGCTGACGTCGGTCGGCGCGACCGGGGCACTGCGTGACCCGTCAGCCCGCGCGCTGGATTCGTCGTTGGGTATCGGGGCTGGTAGCGTGGGGCCAACGCCGGGTTGACCCCGGCGGTGTGCAGGCTGCCCTCGTGACCACGACCGGGGGCCACACCGAAGAGATCAGGAGAGCTAGTGGCGCTCGCTCAGGACGTCAAGCAGCAGATCATCGCCGAGTACTCGACGGTGGAGAACGACACCGGCTCACCGGAGGTGCAGGTCGCTCTGCTGACTCGGCGGATCAGTGACCTCACCGAGCACATGAAGGCGCACAAGCACGACCACCACAGCCGCCGTGGGCTGCTGCTGCTGGTCGGCCGTCGTCGTCGGCTGCTCAACTACCTCGCCAAGACCGACATCAACCGCTACCGGTCGCTCATCGAGCGACTCGGCCTGCGCCGCTGACGTCGACGGGGAGCGACCTACGGGTCGCTCCCCGTTCCGCATGAGGGGTCGTCCGGCCCCGAACGCAGTACCGTGAAGCAGTATCCGGAGTACCGGACGAGACGCGGGATCCCGCGCGCGAATGGCCGGTCCTCGGTAGTGCTCACTTGTGGCCTGGCGGCCCGTTTTTGGCCTCAACGGTTGCTGTCAGAACCTGGACGCACCGCGCCCCGCCACAAGTTGGCTCGATCGAAGACCGGCATGAAATGCCGCTCGGGTCCTCC
Organism: Cryptosporangium minutisporangium; assembly: GCF_039536245.1. Taxonomy (NCBI): domain Bacteria; kingdom Bacillati; phylum Actinomycetota; class Actinomycetes; order Cryptosporangiales; family Cryptosporangiaceae; genus Cryptosporangium; species Cryptosporangium minutisporangium. The sequence continues at coordinate 86,364 of NZ_BAAAYN010000007.1, forward strand.
GTATCGCACCGGTGCTGATGAAGCAGTACCGAACCAGGAGGATCAAGCTACATGTCAGAACACCCCGTGACCGAAGTCGTCGCGACCATCGACAACGGCTCGCACCCGTCCCGGGAGATCCGGTTCACCACCGGTCGGCTCGCCCGCCAGGCCGCCGGCTCGGTGACCGCCCAGCTGGGCGACACCATGGTGCTCTCCGCGACCACCGCGTCGAAGAGCCCGAAGGAGCACTTCGACTTCTTCCCGCTCACCGTCGACGTCGAGGAGCGGATGTACGCCGCGGGCCGCATCCCCGGCTCGTTCTTCCGCCGTGAGGGCCGGCCCAGCGAGGACGCGATCCTCACCTGCCGGCTGATCGACCGCCCGCTGCGCCCGACGTTCGTCAAGGGCCTGCGCAACGAGGTCCAGGTCGTCGTGACGGTCATGTCGCTCGACCCCGACACGCTCTACGACGTCGTCGCGATCAACGCCGCGTCGCTCTCCACCCAGCTCGCGGGCCTGCCGTTCAACGGCCCGATCGGCGCGACCCGGATGGCGTTCGTCAACGGCGACTGGATCGCGTTCCCGACCCACACCGAGCTCGCGACCGCCACGTTCGACATGGTCGTCGCCGGCCGCGTCACCGAGGCGGGCGAGGTCGCGATCATGATGGTCGAGGCCGAGGCCACCGAGGGCACCGTCGCGCTGATCGCCGGTGGCGCGCCCGCGCCGACCGAGGAGGTCGTCGCCGCCGGTCTGGAGGCCGCCAAGCCGGCCATCCGCCGCCTGGTCGAGGCGCAGGCCGAGGTGGCCGCCAAGGCCGCCAAGCCGACCGCCGAGTTCCCGGTCTTCCTGGACTACCAGGACGACGTGTTCGAGGCCGTCTCCGCGGCCGTCACCACCGAGCTGGACGCCGCGCTGCGGATCGCAGGCAAGCAGGAGCGCGAGGCCGAGCTGGATCGGGTCAAGCTGCTCGCGGTCGAGCGGGTCGGCGGTCAGTTCGAGGGCCGCGAGAAGGAGGTCGGCGGCGCGCTCAAGGCGCTGACCAAGAAGCTCATCCGCCAGCGGGTGCTGCGCGACAAGGTCCGCATCGACGGCCGTGGGCTCACCGACATCCGGACCCTCTCGGCCGAGGTCGAGGTGCTCCCGCGGGTGCACGGGTCGGCGCTGTTCGAGCGCGGCGAGACCCAGATCCTCGGCGTCACCACGCTGAACATGCTTCGGATGGAGCAGCAGCTGGACACGCTCGCGCCCGAGACGCGCAAGCGGTACATGCACAACTACAACTTCCCGCCGTACTCGACCGGTGAGACCGGCCGGGTGGGCTCGCCGAAGCGCCGCGAGATCGGTCACGGTGCGCTGGCCGAGCGGGCGCTGGTGCCGGTGCTGCCGAGCCGCGAGGAGTTCCCCTACGCGATCCGGCAGGTCTCCGAGGCGCTCGGCTCGAACGGCTCGACGTCGATGGGGTCGGTCTGCGCCTCCACGATGTCGCTGCTCAACGCCGGTGTGCCGCTGAAGGCGCCGGTCGCGGGCATCGCGATGGGCCTGATCAGCGACACCGTCGACGGGAAGACCGAGTACGTCGCGCTGACCGACATCCTCGGTGCCGAGGACGCCTACGGCGACATGGACTTCAAGGTCGCCGGCACCAAGGAGTTCGTCACCGCGCTCCAGCTCGACACCAAGCTCGACGGCATCCCCTCCGAGGTGCTCGCGGGTGCGCTCACCCAGGCCAAGGACGCCCGCCTCACCATCCTCGAGGTGATGATGGAGGCGATCGACGGCCCGGACGAGATGAGCCCGTTCGCGCCGCGCGTCACCACCGTGACGATCCCGGTCGACAAGATCGGCGCGGTCATCGGCCCCAAGGGCCAGATGATCAACTCGATCCAGGACGACACCGGCGCCGACATCACGATCGAGGACGACGGCACGATCTACGTCGGCGCCTCGGACGGCCCGTCGGCGCAGGCGGCGGTCGACCGGATCAACGCGATCGCGAACCCGACCATGCCGAAGATCGGCGAGCGGTACCTCGGCACGGTCGTCAAGACCGCGGCGTTCGGTGCGTTCGTCTCGCTGGTCCCCGGCAAGGACGGCCTGGTCCACATCTCGAAGCTGGGCAACGGCAAGCGGATCAACAAGGTCGAGGACGTCGTCAAGGTCGGCGACAAGATCCAGGTCGAGATCACCGACATCGACGCCCGGGGCAAGATCAGCCTGGTGCCGGTGCGGGAGGACGCCCCTGCGGCGGCCGCCCCGGCCGACGCGCCCGCGGACGCCGACGCCACCCCGGCCGCGACGTCGTGACGTCCCGCCAGTGACGTCTCGCGGGCAGTCCGCCCGCAGGGCGGCTCAGAACAACCCCACGGGGGCCCCGGCCAGCGCCGGGGCCCCCGTGGGCCCTGTCGACGTTCAGTACGGCGGCACCGTGCGCCGCACGGTCCTTCCGAACGGACTGCGCATCGTGACCGAGACGATGCCGACGGTCCGCAGCGTCTCGTTCGGCATCTGGGTCGGCATCGGATCCCGGGACGAGACCCCGCGCCTCGCCGGTGCGTCGCACTTCCTCGAGCACCTGCTGTTCAAGGGCACGCGTCGGCGCAGCGCCTGGGACATCTCCGCGCAGATCGAGGCCGTCGGCGGTGACACCAACGCGTTCACCGCGAAGGAGTACACCTGCTACTACGCGCGGGTGCTCGACAGCGACCTCCCGCTCGCGGTCGACGTCGTCTGCGACATGCTGACCTCCTCCCTGGTCACCGCGTCCGACCTCGAGGTCGAACGCCAGGTGATCCTGGAGGAGATCGCGATGCACGACGACGAGCCCAGCGACGTGGTGCACGACCTGTTCACCACCGCGCTCTACGGTGACCACCCGCTCGGCCGTCCGGTGATCGGCACCACCGAGTCGATCACCGCGATGAACCGCGCCCAGGTCGCCGGGTTCTACCGGCGCCGGTACACGCCGCCGCAGCTGGTGGTCTCCGCCGCGGGCAACCTCGACCACGACGAGACCGTGCGGCTGGTCGCGGCGGCGTTCGACGCGGCGAGCAGGGAGCTGCCCGGGGGCGAACCGGTCGCGCCGCGTCGGGGGCCCGTGGTGCGCCCGGAGCGACCGACGCTGGCGGTGCGCGCGAAGGAGACCGAGCAGGCGCACCTGGTGCTTGGCGTGCCGGCGCTGGACCGGCACGACGAGCGGCGGTTCGCGCTCGGCGTCCTCGACCAGGCGTTCGGCGGCGGGATGAGCAGCCGGCTGTTCCAGGAGATCCGGGAGCAGCGCGGCCTGGCCTACTCGGTCTACTCGTACGACACCCAGTACGCCGATGCGGGGCTGTTCGGCATCTACGCGGGCTGTGCCCCGCGCCGGGCCGCTGACGTGCTGGACCTGATGCGGTCCGAGCTCGACCGGGTCGCGACGTCCGGCCTCACCGACGAGGAGGTCGGGCGGGGCAAGGGCATGCTGCGCGGTGCGACCGTGCTCGGCCTGGAGGACACCGGCTCCCGAATGAGCCGGATCGGCAAGGCCGAGCTGCTGTACGGCAACATCCTCTCGATCGACGAGGTGCTGGCCCGCATCGACGCGGTGACGCCGGAGGACGTGCGGGCGCTCGCCGCCGACCTGTTCACCGGGCCGCTCTCGCTGGGCGTCGTCGGGCCGTTCGCGGAGACCGACTTCGACGGGTTCGATCTGGGCGGCAGCTCCGGGAGTTCCCGGGCCGCGGCCCGACGGCCGAGCACCACCACCACGGAAGGACGGGCGTAGACGTGGGAACGACGCGGGTCGGCGTGATCGGGGCGCGCGGGCGGATGGGCGTCCAGGCGGTCCGGGCGATCACCGCCGCCGACGATCTGGAGCTGGCGGCCGAGGTCGGCTCCGCTGATCCGCTCAGCGTGCTGACCGACGCCGGTGCCCAGGTGGTCGTCGAGTTCACCCGCCCGGACGCGGTCCTGGAGAACGTGCGGTGGTGCGTGGAGCGCGGGCTGCACGTCGTCACGGGTACGACGGGGTTCACGCCGGAGCGCCTGGACGTCGTCCGGGGCTGGCTGGCGGCGGCACCCGGGGTCGGGGTGGCGGTGGTACCGAACTTCGCGCTCGGTGCGGTGCTGATGATGCGGTTCGCGGAGCTGGCGGCTCGCTGGTTCGAGTCGGTCGAGATCGTCGAGCTGCACCACCCGCAGAAGGTGGACGCGCCGAGCGGCACCGCCCGGCTGACCGCCGAGCGGATCGCCGCCGCGCGGGCTTCCGCTGGTCTCGGTGACCTTCCCGACGCCACGACCGATGAGGTGCAGGGGGCCCGAGGCGCCACGATCGACGGCATCCCGGTGCACGCGGTCCGGGCCCGGGGCCTGGTCGCGCACCAGGAGGTGCTGTTCGGCGGGGCGGGGGAGACGCTCACGATCCGGCACGACTCGTTCGACCGGGTGTCGTTCATGCCGGGTCTACTGCTGGCGGTGCGACGCGTGGCCGACCGGCCGGGGTTGACCGTCGGACTCGATCCGCTGCTGGACGCCTGAGATGCCTCCGGCACCGCACGACGAGGGCGAACTGCCGCCCCGGACGCCGTGGCAGGCGGCCAAGCCGAAGCTGATCGTGGCCGTCCTGGTCGCGGTCCTCGCCGTCTACCTGGGCTTGGCGGTGGACCGGGCGCTCATCCTGTTCCAGACCGGTGACCTGGTCCTGGTCGGCCTGAGCATCGGGATGCTGATCCTGCCGCTGCTCGGTGCCTGGCTGGTCTGGCAAGAGATCAAGTTCGGCCGCGCAGCCCAGCGACTGGCCGACCAGCTCGCGGACGAGGGCGGGCTCCCGCTCGACGACCTTCCCCGACGGCCGTCCGGACGTCCCGTGCGGGAGGCGGCCGACGAGAGGTTCACGCTCCGTCAGGTCGAGCTGGAGGAGGACCCGGACGACTGGCGGCGCTGGTTCCGTCTCAGCCTGGCCTACGACGACGCCGGCGATCGGCGTCGGGCCCGGGCCGCGCTGCGGCGAGCGATCGCGATCCATCGCGGCTCGGCCGGGCCGCTGGCCCCCGGGGATGCGCGTACGGGGCAGAATCGCTAAGTGGAACCTGTGGACGGTCACCGACCGTTGACGGGACGAGCACGACGCCAGCCACACGACGAGGAGGTCACCCGGTGACCATGATCTGTCCGAAGTGCCAGGCACCGATGCGACAGTACGAACGAGCCGGCGTCACCATCGACCAGTGCAGCGAGTGCCGAGGGATCTTCCTCGACCGCGGTGAGCTGGAGCGGCTGGTCGACGCGGAAGACAAGTACCGCCGCGGGTCGCACGGGTCCCACGGGGCGCCCAGCGCGCCGCCGCCCGCGCCGGGGTACCCGTCGTCGCACGGGCAGCCCGCGTACGGGCAGCCCGGCTACGGCCAGCCCGCGTACGGCCAGCAGGCGTACCCGACCCACAGCTCGCACGCGCCGGGGTACGGGACCCACGGGTCCCACGGCGCGTACGGCCACCACGGTCACCGTCGCCACCGCGGGCACCGTCGGAACAAGTCCTTCTTCGACGACCTTTTTGGGTGAGCGGCCCGCCCAGGGGCGAGCCTGACGGCCGCGCGCAAGGCCTTGAG
>NZ_BAAAYN010000007.1:91946-144151 GCF_039536245.1 Cryptosporangium minutisporangium
TGCTCGGAGGCCGGTTCGCTCACGGAGCGTCAGTCGGCGGGGGCTAGGTCGGTGACCAGCCGGATCTCGGCGACCTCGGTGCCGTCCATGTCCAGGACTCGGCCGACGCCGTCCGACGCCCACCCGGTCGACTCCAGGAAGGAGCGGGTGGCGCCGTCGGCCTCCAGCGCCCAAGTCAGCGCCCGGGTGAATCCCTCGTCGCGCGCGACGTCGACGACCGCCGCGAGCAGGCGGCTGCCGTGGCCGCGCCGTCCCCAGCGCGGCTCGACGAGCAGCGTGTTGACCAGCAGCGCGGTCGCGTCCCACTCGCCGACCGGCGTCGGCGCCGTGGACTCGTACCCGGGGCCGACGAGATCCTCGCCCGCCGCAGGCCCGATCGCGGCGAACCCGACCGTGGTCGCTCCCTCGTACGCGACGTACAGCCGGTGCCGCGGGGTCGGCGGTTCGACGATCGCCGAGCGCCACTGGGCCGCCACGTCGTCCTCGTCCAGCGCGTCGAGGACGGATGCCGGGATCACCGCGGCGTAGGCGGTCCGCCAGGTGGCGAGCTGGACGCGGGCCACCGCGGCGGCATCGTCCGCCCGCGCCGCCCGTACGAACGCGTCGACCATGGCGGGAAGCCTAGTAGGTAGGGCGTTCAGTAACCGTCGCCGGCACCGGGCTCGACCACCCGCGGCGCCTGCTCGATCGCGGCGCGACGGGCGGAGACCGCCGCACCGAGCGGTGCGAACCAGGGCATCTCCAGGCCGCGCGCCCCGTACACCAGCCAGGACACCGCGACGGCGAACCACGGTGCGGACGGACCGTGGAGCATCAACGGTGCGCCTGCCTCGTAGCGCAGCACGAACGCCCAGCGGGTGAGATCGACGAGGAGTTCCTGCACGCCGTCGTGCCAGAAATTGAGCCACTCCCCACTGTGGTCGCACAGGATCCGCTGGTCGGTAAGCGCGGTCCGGACCATCGCGTGGTCGCGCCACTGGGCTGCCGCCATCGCCGCCGCCCGGTTGCGCGCCTGCTGGTTGGCGATCGCCTGCACCGCGAGGCCGCCGAGCACGAACGCCGGCGACCCGAACCAGAGACTGCTGCCCTGCTGGTACTCGACCGTCGTGCCGTAGAACCGCGCGTACCCCAGAACGGCGGTGGCGAAGTGGTTCTCGTCCGATCGCAGGCGAAGCGGCGTACGCGGATCGGCGCGCAGCGTCCCGCCGCGGCTCAGGTGCTCGTAGAGGCCGCACGCGCTGGACCAGCCCGCCCGCAGCGTGGCGTCCATCGCCGGATCGATCGGTGGGATCATCGCCGGCCCCGCTCCGGCTGGCGAGGCCGCTCCGGCTGGCGAAGCCCGAGGCGCGTCACTTCTCGCTCCGGGGAAGCCGAGACGCCATCCGGGTCGCCATCGCGATCGCATGGCGCTGGTAGCTGGTCGACTTCTGGTGGGCATCGACCGCGAGCACCAGAACGGCCTGTCCGGAGCGGACGACGAGGACGGCGGTCGCCTCGTTGATGGTCGCCGTGTTCCCGAACGCCGCAAACGACTCGTCGCCCAGTCTCCGGACGCTGAACTCCTGCCAGCCGCATTCCTGGGCGTGCGCGCGCACCTGGCCGAAGTACTCGGTGCTGTAGCGACCGTAGAAGCCGGCGACCGCGGAGGAGATCTCGACGGCATCCTCGGTCCCGACGATGCCGAGCCCGTTGGCGTCCTGGGAACCGATCGCGTCGCCGGCCACCGACCCCGTCTCGCAGAGCTGGAACGGCGAGAGCGTGACCACACGATCGGGGGGCCAGGTGGCGCTGTCGTCGACCCGTGAGCCGGTGGCGGCCAACGCGTCTGCCGGGGTGACGAGCGCCTTCGCTAGGACCTCGGCGGCGGGCGGCGGCGTCGATCGGTCGACGGATCGTGTCGGTGACGCGGCGAGCACATCCGGGCGGTCCGACTCGGAGGACCCGAACGCCCACGTCGCGCAGCAGCCCAGGACCAGGACGAGCGGCAGTACGACGGCGAGGCCGACGATCAGGCCGATGCGCTTCCTCTTCGGGGGGACCGCGGGTGCGCCGGGGAAGATCCACGGCGAACCGCCGGATGCGGGATGGACCGAGGGCGGCATCGGGTAGTCGATCGGCGGTAACGGGTGCTGGTCGGACGGCTCGTTTCCCCGCGAGTCACCATCAGCGACGTGCATGGTGCGCATCTTGTCATGAGTGGCGGAACTGGCTTCCGGGACAGCTGGGCCGACCCAGAATTGTCGGGGGGTCGGGGCACACTGAGCCGAACCGTCGACGACCCGGAAGGCGATCTCCCGTGAGCAGCACCTTGCCGGCCGCGCGCCGGCCGGGCCCCACCCAGACCTTGTCGGCGGCCGAGGCGCGGCGCGTCGCCCTGGCGGCCCAGGGCTTCGCCGACCCGCGGCCGACCGGCCGTCCCGGTGCCCGGGCGCTGCGCCGGGTGCTCGATCGCGTCGGGCTGTTCCAGATCGATTCGGTGAACGTGCTGGTCCGCTCCCACTACCTCCCGCTCTTCAGCCGGCTGGGCAGCTATCCGGTCGAGATGCTCGAGCGAGCCGCCTACTCCCCGGGCCGGCAGCTGTTCGAGTACTGGGCGCACGAGGCTTCGCTGGTTCCGGTCGAGGTCCAGCCGCTGTTGCGCTGGCGGATGGACCAGGCGGCCGACAATTCCTGGGGCGGCATGCGCCGGATCGCCGCGGAGAAGCCGGACCTGGTCGCGAAGGTGCGGGCGACGATCGCCGAGCGCGGTCCGCTCACGGCGGGGGAGCTGGAGGCCGAGAACGGCCCCCGGGCGCCGCGCTCCGGGCCGTGGTGGGACTGGCGGGAGAGCAAGCTCGCGCTGGAGTACCTGTTCTGGGCGGGCGAGGTCAGCACGTTCGACCGCCGGAACTTCGAGCGTCGGTACGACCTCACCGAGCGGGTGCTGCCGCCGGAGGTGATCGCGACACCGACGCCCGAGCCGGCGGTCGCGTACCGGGAGCTGATCCGGCTCTCCGCTCGTTCGTTGGGCGTCGCGACCGAGCCCGACCTGCGCGACTACTTCCGGCTCAAGCCGCAGCAGTCGAAGCCGGCCGTCGCCGAACTGGTCGAGGAGGGCGCGCTGGTCCCGGTCACGGTCGAGGGCTGGCGGGACGTGGCGTACCTCGCCGCGGACGCTCGGATGCCGCGCCGGGTGGGCGCGACCGCGCTGCTCTCGCCGTTCGACTCGCTGGTCTGGTTCCGGCCCCGTGCCGAGCGGCTGTTCGACTTCCACTACCGGCTGGAGATCTACACCCCGGCCGAGCGTCGGGTCTACGGCTACTACGTGCTGCCGTTCCTGTTCCGTGGGCAACTCGTCGGCCGGGTCGACCTGAAAGCCGATCGAGCGGCCGGCGTGCTGCGGGTGCCTGGCGCGTTCGCCGAACCAGCGGTGTTGGCCACGCCGCTGGTACCCACCGGCGACGGAGAGGAGCCGGTGCGGGGCGCTTCGGCCCGGCGGCGGGCGTTCACGGCCGAGGCGGTGGCGGCGCTCGCCGTCGAGTTGCGTGCGCTCGCGGCTTGGCTCGGGTTGGACGGGGTCGAGGTCGGGCCCAACGGCGACCTCGCAGCGCCCCTCAGCGCCGCCCTGCTGACCGAGTGACCGCTGCACGCGTGGTCGGCCGACGGGCTGTCGGGACCTCGACGACCGCCGTCAGAGGTCGCGAACCGCGTGTATCGTCGCCGACAGAAGGATCGGAGGAGGGCGGATGCTCGAGCAAGCCGGAGCGCCGGGTTCGTTGGCGCCGGCCGGGGCGCCGGTACCGCCGCCGCACCCCGACGGCGCATACGCCCCCGCTGGGCAGGGCCAGCACGCTGGTGACCCGTCTGCATGGAACTACACCCCGCCGAGCCGGATCGAGCGACTGGCGACGGCGGCGTGGTCCAAGCCGTCCTGGCTGGCTCCGCTGGCGATCCTCGGCTGCGTGGGCGCGGCCGGCACGTACGTCCTGAACAACGACCCCACCGACGCGCGGCTCGACCCGGTCGGTCCGTGTGCGTTCAAGCTGATGACCGGGCTCGACTGCCCGGGCTGCGGCGGCACCCGGATGGTCTGGTACCTCCTGCACGGCGACGTCGTGCAGGCCTTCCGCCACCACCTCGTCGCCCTGATCGCGATCCCGATCCTCGCCTGGGCGTACGTGGTCTTCGCCGCCAAGCGCCTGTTCGGCGTCCGGCTGCCGAGCAAGCGGATCCCGCTCGTCGCGATCCTCGGCTACCTCGTCTTCTGGGTGGTGTTCGCGGTGCTGCGCAACCTGCCGTGGGCGCCGTTCTCCTGGTTCTTCGTATCCTGATTCTCTTCGTATGCTGACGGGGTACCCGACTCCGAACAGCAGGGAGAAATCGTGGCCGAGATCGTGCCGCTGACTGTCCGCGCGATCGCCTGGACGCACTTCGAGCCCCCCGCCGACGTCGACTGGTCGACCGACGCCGAGGGCGGTGAAGCGCTCGCCGAGTTCGCCGGCCGGGCCTGCTACCAGTCGTGGAGCAAGCCGAACCCGGCCACCGCGACGAATGCGGGGTACCTCCGGCACATCCTGGACGTCGGCCACCTGTCGGTGCTCGAGCACGGCAGCGTGACGTTCTACCTGACCGGCGTCTCCCGGTCGCTGACCCACGAGCTGATCCGGCACCGGCACTTCTCGTACAGCCAGCTCTCCCAGCGGTACGTCCCGGAGCGGGACGCGGCGATGGTCGAGCCGGACATCATCGCGGCCGACCCGGAGCTGCACGAGGCGTTCACCAAGGCCGCGGAGGCCAGTGTCGCGGCCTACACGACGCTGCTCGAAGGCCTGGAGAAGAAGTTCGCCGAGGAGGGCGCGACCAACCGGACGCTCGCCCGCAAGCAGGCCCGCCAGGCCGCCCGGTCGGTGCTGCCGAACGCGACCGAGACCCGGATCGTCGTCACCGGCAACTACCGTGCGTGGCGGCACTTCATCGCGATGCGCGCCACCGAGCACGCCGACGTGGAGATCCGTGCGCTCGCCGTCGCGTGCCTGCGGGAGCTGCAGCGCATCGCGGCGAACGCCTTCGCCGACTTCACGATCGACGCCCTCCCGGACGGCACGGAAGTAGCGACCAGCCCCTTGGTCACCGAGGGCTGAGTCCCCCGACGCGTTCCGGCCGCCGGGACGGTAGCGTGAGCAGCATGAGCGCCGAACCACGGCGGCCGTTCGGCCGCGTTCTCACCGCCATGGTCACGCCCTTCACGGCGGACGGATCGCTCGACCTCGACGGCGCGCAGAAAGTGGCCGAGCACCTCGTCGACGTGGCCGGTAACGACGGTCTGGTGGTCAACGGCACCACCGGCGAAGCACCGACGATGACCGACGCCGAGAAGGAGTCGGTCCTCCGCGCGGTCATCGAGGCCGTGGGCGACCGGGCGACGATCGTCGCCGGGGCGGGCAACAACGACACCAACCACTCGGTGGAGCTCGCCCGTACCGCAGAGAAGGCGGGTGCCCACGGGCTCCTCGTCGTCTCCCCGTACTACAACAAGCCGCCGCAGTCGGGTCTCGTCCGGCACGTCCGGACGATCGCGGACTCGGCCGGCCTTCCGGTGATGCTCTACGACATCCCGCACCGCACCGGCGTGGCGTTCGCCACCGAGACGCTGATCGCGCTCGCCGAGCACCCGCGCGTCGTCGCGGTCAAGGACGCCAAGGGCGACCTGGCCGCCAGCGCCGAGGTGATCGCCGGCTCCGACCTCGCGTTCTACAGCGGAGACGACATCCTCACGCTGCCGCTGCTCTCGGTCGGCGCGGTCGGGGTCGTGAGCGTCACCGGTCACCTGGTCGCGCCCCGGATCCGCGCGATGATCGACGCGTACGAGCGCGGCGACGTCGCCGAGGCACGCGCGCTCCACCAGGGCATGCTGCCGGTCGACATCGGGGTGTTCCGCACTCAGGCGGCGATCCTCACGAAGGCCGCCTACCACCTGCTCGGCCTGCCTGCCGGGTCCGTGCGATCGCCGCTGGTGGACGCGACCGCTGAACAGATCGCGATACTCCGCGACGATCTCGCCCGTGGTGGCGTGGAACTGGCCGACGAGGAGGCTGCATGACCGTCGCGTCCGACAAAGGCGGTTCCCGGCGAGGCCGGGGTGCTCCGGCCGCAGTGGGAGGTGTGGACGCGATGACGATTCCGGCGCCGCTGGGCCCACCGCCGCCGCTTCCGGCCGGCGGACTGCGCGTCCTCCCGCTCGGCGGCCTGGGTGCGATCGGCCGCAACATGACGGTGTTCGAGGCCGAGGGACGGCTGCTGATCGTCGACTGCGGCGTCCTGTTCCCGGAGGCCGACCAGCCCGGCGTCGACCTGATCCTGCCGGACTTCACGCCGATCGCCGACCGCCTGGGCGACGTCGAGGCGATCGTCCTCACGCACGGGCACGAGGACCACATCGGCGGCGTGCCGTACCTGTTGCGCCTCAAGCCGGACATCCCGCTGGTCGGCTCCCGGTTCACGCTGGCGCTGATCGAAGCCAAGCTTCGTGAGCACCGCATCGAGCCGTACAGCCTGACCGTGCGGGAGGGCCAGGCCGAGCAGCTCGGGCCGTTCGGATGCGAGTTCTTCGCGGTCAACCACTCGATCCCGGACGCGCTGGCGGTGGCGATCCGGACACCGGCCGGCACCGTGCTGCACACCGGCGACTTCAAGATGGACCAGCTGCCGCTGGACGGCCGGCTGACCGACCTCGGCGGGTTCCACCGGATCGGACGCGAGGGCGTCGATCTCCTGCTCTCCGACTCGACGAACGCCGAGGTGCCGGGTTTCGTCACCGCGGAGCGCGAGATCGGTCCGGTCCTCGACGACCTCTTCCGGAACGCCACCAAGCGCATCATCGTGGCGAGCTTCGCGTCGCACGTGCACCGCGTCCAGCAGGTGCTCGACGCCGCACACGCGCACGGTCGGCGGGTCGCGTTCGTCGGGCGGTCGATGGTGCGCAACATGGGCGTCGCCCGGGACCTGAAGCTGCTCCGCATTCCGGAGGGTCTGGTCGTCTCGCTCGACGACGCGGCCAGCCTGCCGCCGACCCAGGTCGTCTTCATGTCGACCGGATCCCAGGGCGAGCCGATGAGCGCGCTCGGAAGGATGGCGTCCCGCGATCACCGGCACATCACGATCGAGCCGGGCGACACGATCATCCTGGCGTCGTCGCTGGTGCCGGGCAATGAGAGCGCGGTGTACCGGGTCATCAACGGGCTGGCGCGGTGGGGCGCGAACGTGATCCACAAAGAGGTCGCGAAGGTACACGTCTCCGGGCACGCACCCGCGGGGGAGTTGCTGTACCTGCTGAACGCGGTGCGACCGCGGAACTTCATGCCGGTGCACGGCGAGTGGCGTCACCTGCAGGCGCACGCCCGGCTCGCAGGACAGACCGGGGTGCCGGACGACCGGATCGTGATGTGCGCCGACGGCGACGTCGTGGACCTCGTGGACGGCGTCGCGCGGATCACCGGGCACGTCGAGAACCACTACGTGTACGTGGACGGCTTGGCGGTCGGCGACGTCGGTGAGACCGCGCTGACCGAGCGTCGGATCCTCGGGGACGAGGGCTTCATCGCGGTCACCGTGGTGGTGGACGAGGCCACCGGCAAGGTGGTGGGTGGCCCCTTCGTCGCTGCCCGCGGATTCGCCGACGACCCGACGGCGTTCGACCCGGTGCTGCCGTTGATCGAGCAGGCGCTGGACGCCGCCGCGGCCGACGGGGTGATCGAACCGCGGCAGCTGCAGCAGACCGTGCGGCGCACGGTCGGGCGCTGGGTGTCGGACACCTACCGGCGCCGCCCGATGATCGTGCCGACGGTCCTCGAGGTCTGAGCGATCGAGTGAGATCGAGGGAACCGGCCGCTCCGGACCGGAGCGGCCGACTCGGTCAGTCAGTGGTGGCGGGTCCCGCCGCTACCACCGCCGCGCAGGCGGCCGGACAGCTTGCGGAGCTTGTCCTGGTTGCCCGGCTTCCCCAGCTCGCGCTGGGCTCGAGCGATCGTCTGCTGCCCCTTCGGGCTGCGTGCGAACGCCATGAGCTTGTTGATGATCGACGCCATCGTGGTCCCTCCTGTAGTGGAGCGGGTAGTCCCGCTGCTCCGGACCGGTGCTGCGGGAGTTCCCCGTTCTCCATCAAACAACGCGCGGACAACACGTAATCGTTCCGCTACTCACAGTTAGGGTAGACTCGGGACCGGCGCGGCAGTGCGGCACACGGGTGTCGGCACGATACGGTCGTCACCATGGCTGGTGGTCGTTCCCGCGCGTCTGGATCAAATCCGGCCGGCTCGCAGAACGGACCCGCGAAGAAGGCTGCCCCGCGGAAGGCCGCTCCTCGCAAGGCCGCCGGACGGACCCCCACTGCACGCACGGCCGCCGCTCGCGGCGGCGCGAGGCCCGCGAAGGCCACCAAGCGCGCTACCCCGGCCGGCCGCGGCAAGGCAGCGCCGTCCCGGGTCCCCGGTCCGGGTCAGGTCCTGCTCAACGCCTGGCTGCTAGTGGCGCGCGGCGTCGGCGGTGGAGTACGCGCGGCCGGGCGACAGGCGTCCACGGCCCGAGACCTGCCTGCTGAACATCGGCGGGACGGTGCCGGCCTGCTGGTGCTGGCGATCGGCATCGTCGCGGCTGCCGCGCTCTGGTTCAACGCAGGCGGACCCACCGGCGACGTGACCCGGACGGCCCTCCGATGGCTGTTCGGCTCCGCCGCCGTGGCGCTCCCGGTCCTGTTCGGCGCGGCCGCGGTCCGGATGATGCGGACGCCCGCCGACCCCGAGCACCGCGGCCGGATGGTCGTCGGCTGGTCGGCGCTGACCATCGGTTTACTGGGCCTGTTCCACCTGGGCGCCGGTGACGCCTCCGACCCGGACACCTGGACGCACGCCGGCGGGGTGATCGGCCGGTTCGCCGCCGGTCCGCTGGTCGCCGCGGTCACCGCGTGGGTGGCGATCCCGATCCTGGTGCTGGTCGTGATCTTCGGCGTGCTGGTGATCACCGCGACGCCGATCGCCGCGATTCCGGCCCGCCTGGACCAGCTCTGGGGCCTGACCCAGGGCCGCGTCCAAGCCCTGCCGCCGGACGTCGAGGGCGAGGACGTCGGCCTGGACGTGGTCGACGATGCACTCGCTGCGCCGCCTCGTCCGCGGCGCCGCCGCCGGGCCGCGGACGGCCTGACCCCCGACACCGGGCCGGTCGGCGATCCCGAGGAGACCGGCGCGATCCGTCGCACCGGTCCGGACAGCGTGCCCGCTGCGGGGGTGCCCGGCCCGCGTCCCGGCGTCAAGCGGGCGACGACCCCGGCCGAGCCGGCGGACGTACCGGCGTCACCACCGCGCAGCGCTCCCGAGCACACGCCGGCACCGACGCGGGCCGAACAACTCGCGCTCAGCGCGACCGAGGGCGACTACCGGCTCCCGCCGCCGAACCTGCTCTCGTCCGGCCCGCCGGCGAAGACCCGTAGTCGCGCCAACGACACCGTGATCGCGGCGCTGACCGGCGTGTTCGAACAGTTCGACGTGGACGCTGCGGTCACCGGCTTCACCCGGGGGCCGACGGTGACCCGGTACGAGATCGAGCTGGGCCCGGCCGTGAAGGTCGAGCGGATCACGCAGCTCTCCCGGAACATCGCGTACGCCGTGAAGTCGCCGGACGTCCGGATCATCAGCCCGATCCCGGGCAAGTCCGCGGTCGGCGTCGAGATCCCGAACACCGACCGGGAGACGGTCGCGCTCGGCGACGTCCTGCGCAGCCACGCGGCGACCAGCGACGAGCACCCGATGCTGGTCGGGCTGGGCAAGGACATCGAGGGTGGCTACGTCGTCGCGAACCTCGCGAAGATGCCGCACATCCTGGTAGCCGGAGCGACCGGCGCCGGCAAGTCCAGCTGCATCAACACGCTCCTGGTGTCGATCCTGTCCCGGTCGACGCCGGACGAGGTGCGGCTGGTGCTCATCGACCCCAAGCGGGTCGAGCTGACGCTCTACGAAGGCATCCCGCACCTGGTCACGCCGATCATCACGAACGCGAAGAAGGCCGCGGACGCTCTGCAGTGGGTCGTCCGCGAGATGGACATGCGCTACGAGGACCTCGCGGCCTCGGGCGTGCGGCACATCGACGACTTCAACAAGAGGGTGAAGAGCGGCAAGATCACCGCGCCACCCGGTTCGGAGCGGGTCTACCGTCCCTACCCGTACCTGCTGGTGATCGTCGACGAGCTGGCCGACCTGATGATGGTGGCGCCGCGGGACGTCGAGGACGCGATCGTCCGGATCACGCAGCTGGCCCGAGCCGCCGGCATCCACCTGGTCCTCGCGACGCAGCGCCCGAGCGTCGACGTGGTCACAGGTCTGATCAAGGCCAACGTGCCGTCGCGGCTGGCGTTCTCCACCTCGTCGCTGGCGGACTCGCGGGTCATCATCGACCAGCCCGGCGCGGAGAAGCTCGTCGGCCGTGGTGACGGGCTGTTCCTGCCGATGGGTGCGTCGAAGCCGATCCGCATCCAGGGCGCCTGGGTGACCGAGAACGAGACCGCGGCGATCGTCAAGTTCTGCAAGGAGCAGCGCGAGCCGGAGTTCCGCGAGGACGTGACCGCGCCGACGGCGGCCAAGAAGGACATCGACGAGGACATCGGCGACGACCTCGACCTGCTCTGCCAGGCGGTGGAGCTGGTCGTGACGACCCAGTTCGGCTCGACGTCGATGTTGCAGCGCAAGCTGCGCGTCGGGTTCGCGAAGGCGGGCCGGCTGATGGACCTGATGGAGACGCGGGGCGTCGTCGGACCGTCCGAGGGGTCGAAGGCCCGGGATGTTCTGGTGAAGCCGGACGAGCTGGACTCGGTCCTCACCGTCCTCCGTGGAGGCGCTGCGGAGTAACCGCCGCTGTAGTGCCCGATCGGGTCCACGTGCGGTGTGGACCCCGCTCAGGCACCACAGTCGGGCTGCGCCGAGGATCAGGCCGGGCGGGCCGCGGCCATCGCTGCGGCGCGGGCGCCGGCCTGGGCCGGCGTCAGAACCTCGTCGGCGACGACGACGGCCTCGAACAGCGACAGCGGGATGCGTTCGAACAGCGGCGAGCCGAGGCTGTCGAACACGTCCGGCGGCACGATCCGGTCGGGCGTCGTGACGACCACCGTCGGCAGCCGCTCGGCCAGATCGCGGGTGCCGACGATGTTGAGGACCTCGGTCGGCCCCACCGCGTCGGCCCCGGCGAGTCCGGTCAGCGCGCGGGAGGCGTCGGTGCCGGACGCCGCCCCGCCGAGCCGGGCGAGCACGCGCCGGGTGGTCCCGCTGCTCGGCGCGGTGACGAACCCGCCCACCCGGCCGGCCAGCAGCCGGTAGGCGGTGTCGACGGCCGCCTGAGCGTCCCGCTCCAGGCGAGCGGCGAACCGTGGCAGCTCGATCCGGGGGTCGCCCGTCTCCAGCAGCCGCTCCAGGTGCCACAGGCTGGCATAACCGGCGAGTTCGCGGCGAAGAAAGCGAAGACAATGCGCTACGAGTTCAGATTGATCCGCGATTTCTTCGAGTTCAGAAATGGCGCGCAATGTGACTCCGGTAGAGCCGACGTCGCGAACAGAGGTCAGTGCGACGAGTCCAGGGGGAATATTTTCCGCGGTCACCCAGCGACCTTTCCGATCAGGCGGGAGTTCACCGGGGAACTAAGCTACCGTCGAGGGCGACCGCCACTTCATCCACGGTCGACTAAAGCTGATGCTGACCGAATGCATGAACGCATCGCTCCGTGTCGACTCCTCGGCGCGACGAGCCTCCCCGCGCTGTGCTGGGGCGATAGCACTGCTCGCGCTGGATACCCACCGACCTGTCTGGGAGGCCACGGTGGCTCAGCCGGACCATTTCGGCCCTACTCCGTTAACTGAATTCGTGCACTTGGATCCCGTTGTCGTACCGGATCCGGTGGACCTTCGATTAGCACAGTCGGCCGGTAAACGGCGACTCTATTCGGTCGACACCTATTACCGGGACTCCTGGGAGGATTTAATGCGTATCGGTGGCTCTGATGCCGTCGGGATAGCCACCCGGCATGCGTTCGCGCTGCTCAAACCGGATGCGGTGGTACGACGGCGGTTGGTGTCCGCGCTGGAGTGGCTTTCGGTGCGGGGATGGCGGGTGGTGCACGCCCGCCGGTTCCGCGTCCACCGCTGGGCGGTTCGTGCGTTCTGGCAGTACCAGTGGAACACCGCGACCCGCGACCGGCGGGAGATGGCGGACCTCTACATGTCGGCGACCGACTCGCTCGTGCTGCTGCTCCGCGCGCCGCACGACGGCGAGTGGGCGTCGTCGATCCTCACCCGCGGGAAGGGATCGTCGGATCCGGCGCGCTGCCGGCCCGGCCAGCTGCGGCACGCGCTGGGGACGCTCAACCAGCAGCTCAACCTCGTGCACACCGCGGACGAGCCGGTGGATCTCATCCGGGAGATCGGGATCTGCTGCACGGCGTCGGAGCGCGCGGATCTCTACCGGGCGCTCGTCGACGGGGTGGACGCAGCGGACGAGGCGGTCGACCGGGCGCGCCGGTTGGAAGCCGACCACGAAGCGCTCGACCTGTCGCTGACCGGCACCGTCGCGCGGCTGGCCGGCCGGTCGGTCGGCGGCGGCGAGCGCGCGCTGCTGCGACGCAGGCTCACCGGACTGCTGGACGGACGCACGACCGGCTGGCGGGAGCTCGTCGCGCTGGCCGACCGGGCCGGTGTCGCGCTCTCCCGGTGGGACCGGGTCGTGCTCGGCACGTACCTTCTCGTCCCGACGCTTCCGGGCGTCGTCCCGCTCGTTTCGGACGCCTCGGCCGCCGGGGTCGGGCCGCCTCAGTAGTTCCCGGCGGCCTCGGTCGCGCGGTAGTCCTCGACCGGGATCAGCCGGTCCGTCGCCGCCATCAGGTCGCAGTACAGGACGCCGTCCAGATGGTCGATCTCGTGCGCCACCAGCCGCGCCAGGCTGCCGTTGAAGCGGGTGGTGCGCGGCGTCCCGTCCCACGCCTGGTCTTCGACCACGAGGTGCACCGGACGCCGCACCCGGCCGCGCACGTCGAAGAAGCTCAGGCAGCCCTCGAAGCGGACGTCGTCGGCCGCGGAGCGGTCGACCACCCGCGGGTTGAGCAAGACGATCGGCCCGCGGGCGTCGGGCGTGCACACGATCGCGGCCCGGCGGCCGACCCCGATCTGCGGGGCGGCGAGCCCCATTCCCCCACGGAACGAGTGGATGCGCCGTACCTCCGCCGCGGTGGCGCGCAACCGGGCCACCACCTGGCGGGCCGCCCGCGCCTCGGTGGGAAGGGTGAACTCGACGGACGGTTTGCCGAGTAGCGGATCCTCGTCCCTCTGGGCGATCCCCAACGCTCGCAGGTCTCCGCTGGACGCCGAGCGGGCGGGGAGAACCGGGGCGATCGTTGTGGCGCGAGAGGCGGATGAGATCACGGAAGGGCAGATTAGCGCCCCGATGTCTGGTCTCGCTGCCGCCCCACCGGCGCTCACCCCGGAACCCGGCCATGACCGGCGGGAAACCTGGATTCTCATCCATTCTCATGCGGTGGGGCCCGTGAGCGATTGCGACCGGCCGACGAGCAAATCACTCTGGGGTGTGTCGCACTTGCCGGGAAGTGAGGAAAGCCCACAGGACGACGTCGCGTTACGCGCAGTGCTGTTCGATATGGACGGCACGCTGGTCGCGAGCGACGGGGTGTGGGACCAGGCCATGACCGAATTGGCAGCCGCTCACGGTGGTGAACTCCCACCCGAATTCTTCGTTCGCAGCGTCGGCCTCGCCACCTCCGAGGCGCTCGTCATCGCCCACAAGGTACTGGGCCTCTCCGACGATCATCTGGACGGCAACCTCCGCTGGGTGCAGGACCGGGCGCGGATGTTGCTCGACGAGGCGCCGCCGCCGTGGTTCGACGGCGCCCGGGAACTCGTCCGGACGGTGCAAGCCGCCGGGCTCCACACCGGCCTGGTCACCTCCTCCGGGCGGGCGCACGTGGAGGCGGCGTTGGTCGAGGCCGACCGGTCGCGCTTCGACGTCATCGTCTCCGCGGACGACGTGGCGGCACTGAAGCCGAGCCCGGAGCCCTATCGGCGGGCGGCGGACACCCTGGGCGTCACCCCCGCCGAGTGTGCCGTGGTGGAGGACTCCGCGATCGGCGTGGCCAGCGCGCTGGCGGCTGGGTGTCGAGTGGTCGTGGTGGCCCCGGTGACCACCGCCTGCCTCACCGTCGGCGGGATCGCCGCGGTCGATCTGGACCTGCTCCGCTCACTGCAGAACGGCCGGCCGTCGACGGTTTAGCAACGACCGGCGGGCTCTGCCGGGGTGGTCGGACCGGTCCGCGCGTTCGGGCCGGTCCGAGCGCTCGGACCGCTCCGACCGCTCGGCGGCCTGGCCGGATCGAATGCCGGGACCGTTCTGGAACTGCCAGAGCAGGCGGTAGCGCGCGTTGAGCTGCGGGTGCGGAACCTCCCAGAACCATTCCGACTCACCGTCGGGGGAGTGAGTGATCCGCGGGGTCGCGGCGAGCGGAGCACCGTCCGCGGTCATCGACGTCTCGGTACCCCAGACGCGGGGCTCCAGGTGGGTCGGGAACGTCAGGCGGATCGAGAGGTACCGGGTGGGCAGGCGGATCGCTCGCTGGAACCAGTGCCCCCAGATGCCCTCGGCGACCGTGTACGAGTACTCGATCCAGGTCCGGTCGCCCGGATAGAGCGGGAACTCGTAGTCGCCGTGCCGGAACTGGAGCCAGACGTGCTTGGCGAACGGTTGGTCGCTGGCGACGCGCCAGTCCATCGGCTCGCCGTTGCAGCTCGCGCGGAGATCGATCATGTCCCAGGTGAGCGGCGCCTCGGACCGGTCGTCGCTGACGATCCTGATCCAGTACAGCGACACCGGCTTGGTGCCGACGTTGTGCAGTTGCCGACGGATCGTCATCACGTAGCTGTGTCCGTCGAACCGCATCGACGCTTCTTCGCGCTCGACCACCAGGTCGGAGGACGAGTCGGCGGTCGGGGTGACCGGCACCGCGGCGCCGGCGGCTGATTCCTGCCGGGAGCGGTCGTACTCCCGCCAGAGCAGCCAGAGGCGGCCACCGGACCCGAGGACGTCGTCCGCCCGGCGCGCGAAGTCCTCGGTGGGGCGGTGGCGTCCGCTCTCGATGTGGCTGACGTAGGACGGGTCGAACGACATCCGGCGCGCCAAGGCCTTCTTCGATAAACCGGCCTCGACACGGCGTCTCGTCAACTCCGTGCGAAATGCGTCCATCGTCGCTGTCACCTGCGTCACCGGGGTCGTCGTGACGTCATGGTCCATGTGCGCACCTCACTGAGTGCGTGGACATACTCCACACACTGTAAGCCGTCGGAGTGACAGGCGGCGCGGTGTACGCGTACGTCGCCCGGTATCGGACGATTAGAGACCGCTTGAGCCTGTGGTATCTGTCACCTTCGTGCCCATCGACTCCGCTCGGGGCACAGACCGGGCCTCGGTCCGGCGGGCGAACACATCCTGGGCCGGTAGGCTCGCCGCATGCCTCGGAATGCCGGCGACCGACGTGTCGCCCTCGTCACGCTGGGCTGCGCGCGCAACGAGGTCGACTCCGAAGAGCTCGCCGGCCGTCTCGCCGGTGACGGCTGGGAACTGGTCGACGCCTCGGACGCCGACGTGGTGCTGGTCAACACCTGCGGGTTCGTCGAGCAGGCCAAGAAGGATTCGGTCGACACCCTGCTCGCCGCGTCCGACAGCGGCGCGAAGGTCGTCGCGGCCGGCTGCATGGCCGAGCGGTACGGCAACGAGCTGGCCACGGCGCTGCCCGAGGCCGACGCCGTGCTCGGCTTCGACGACTACGCCCAGATCTCCGACCGGTTGAACCGGGTGCTCGCCGGTGAGGAGCTCACCGCCCACACCCCGGTCGACCGGCGCACGCTGCTGCCGATCACGCCGGTCGAGCGCTCGTCGGCGTCGGTGGCCGTGCCCGGCCACGGTGCCGATCTGCCCGACGGCGTGGCGCCCGCCTCCGGACCACGGGTCCTGCGGCGTCGCCTGGACGGCGGCCCGGTCGCCCCCCTGAAGCTGGCCAGCGGCTGCGACCGCCGATGCGCGTTCTGCGCGATCCCGTCCTTCCGCGGCGCGTTCGTGTCCCGGCGTCCGACCGAGATCCTCGACGAGGCCCGCTGGCTGGCGTCCCAGGGCGTTCGGGAACTCGTGCTGGTCAGCGAGAACTCGTCCTCGTACGGCAAGGACCTCGGTGACCCCCGCTTGCTGGAGTCGCTGCTGCCGGAGCTGGCCGCGGTGCCGGGCGTCGTTCGGGTCCGGTTGTCGTACCTGCAGCCGGCCGAGACCCGGCCGTCGCT
The DNA here is from genome assembly GCF_039536245.1 of Cryptosporangium minutisporangium. Taxonomy (NCBI): domain Bacteria; kingdom Bacillati; phylum Actinomycetota; class Actinomycetes; order Cryptosporangiales; family Cryptosporangiaceae; genus Cryptosporangium; species Cryptosporangium minutisporangium. The sequence goes on from NZ_BAAAYN010000007.1 coordinate 108,289, forward strand.
GATCGAGGTCATCGCCGAGACGCCTGGCGTCGCGTCGTACTTCGACCTCTCGTTCCAGCACTCCTCCGAGCCCGTGCTCCGCCGGATGCGGCGGTTCGGGTCGACCGAGCGGTTCCTGGAGCTGCTCGCGACCGCGCGGGAGCTGGCGCCGGAGGCCGGAGCGCGCTCGAACGTCATCGTCGGTTTCCCGGGGGAGACCAAAGCCGACGTCGCCGAGCTGGCCCGGTTCCTCTCCGCCGCCCGGCTCGACGCGATCGGTGTGTTCGCCTACTCCGACGAAGACGGCACCGAGGCCGCGACCCTGCCCGGCAAGATCCGCCGCGACGCGATCGACCGGCGGTACGACCGGATCTCCCGGCTCGCCGAGGAGCTCACCGCCCAGCGGGCGGAGGAGCGGCACGGTCAGATCGTGGAGGTCCTGGTCGAGACCGTGGACGACGGGGTGGCCGAGGGCCGAGCAGAGCACCAGGCACCCGAGGTCGACGGTTCGGTGACGCTCACCGGCGACTGTCCGGTGCTCGGCCGGCTGGCGGTCGGTGACCTGGTGCGTGCCCGGGTGACCGGCAGCCTGGGGGTCGATCTCGACGCCGAGGTGCTGGGCGTCGTCGACCGGGCCGGCGTGGACCGGCAGTTGCTCGACCGGGTTCCGGCGCCCGTCGGCACTGGCGGATGAGCGGCGTGGCGACCGGCGCTGACTCGCCAGTGCCCGCCGAGAACGGGAACGCCACGACTGGGCCGGCCGGGCCCGTTCCGAAACCACCCGCCCCGCTGGTGAACGCGGCCAACGTGCTCACCGCACTCCGGATCGTGCTCGTCCCGGTGTTCGTCGCCGCCCTGGTCGTCTCCGACGGCACGCACGCGGGCTGGCTCCTGACCTCCGCCGTGCTGTTCGCCGTCGCGTCGATCACCGACTACTGGGACGGGCGTATCGCCCGCGCCCACGACCTGGTGACGCCGTTCGGCGCGGTCGCCGACCCGATCGCGGACAAGGCGCTCACCGGCGCGGCGCTGGTCGGGCTGTCCGCCTACGACCTTCTGCCGTGGTGGGTCACCGTGGTGATCCTGGTGCGCGAGCTCGGCGTCACCGCCCTGCGGTTCTGGGTGATCCGGCACGGCGTGATCGCGGCCAGCCGCGGTGGCAAGCTCAAGACGCTGCTGCAGATCGCGGCGATCATCTGGTACCTGTGCCCGATTCCGGACCCGGTGGACCACGTCGGCACCGTCGTGATGGGAGCCGCGGTGCTGGCCACTGTGGTGACCGGCGGCGACTACGTCTTCCGGGCGCTGGCCGTCCGTCGCGCCGGCCGCGCCCGATGACCGAGCCGACCGCGGCGGGCGTTCTCGCCGCGCTGCGGGCCCGGGGCGCGACGCTCGCGACCGCCGAGTCGCTCACCGGCGGAATGCTCGCCGCGCGTCTCGTCGACGTTCCCGGCGCGTCCGCGGTGTTCCGGGGTGGCCTCGTGCCTTACGCGACCGACCTCAAGGCCACGCTGGTCGGCGTCGACGGCGCGCTGCTCGACCGGCTGGGCCCGGTCGCCGGGGAGGTGGCCGCCGCGCTGGCGGAGGGCGCCCGGCGCCGGTGCGGCGCCGACTGGGGCTTGGCGACGACCGGCGTGGCCGGGCCCGACTCGCAGGGCGAGGTGCCGGCCGGCACCGTCTACGTGGGCGTGGCCGGCCCGGACGGCGCGCCGACCGTACGGAAGCTCTCCCTCGACGGCGACCGGCCCACCATCCGGGCCGCCACCGTCGAGAGCGTTCTGGCGCTGCTCGCCGAGCGACTCGACGCCACCCGCTGAGGCCCAGAGCGGCGACGCGGGAAGCCCCGCGCCGCCGTGGACGTTCGTTCCGTTGATGGCTGATGCAGACGAAATACGACCGGTACCTCACCACGGGGTAAACGGCGAGCGGTTACGCCCTCGGCAAACGCGCGTGTCCCGACGGCCCGTCACCGTGCCTCGGACTGGCTGGCCGGAGTACGGTGAGCCCATGCCTGATCCCTGGCAGCTGCGCGAGAGGGGTGCCTGATGGTCCTGCTGCGCCGGATCCTCGGCGACACGCTGCGGGCGCAGCGGCTCGCCCAGCAACGCACTCTCCGAGAGGTGTCCACGGCCGCGAAGGTGAGCCTCGGATACCTCTCCGAGGTCGAACGCGGTCAGAAGGAAGCCTCCTCCGAACTGCTCTCCTCGATCTGTGAGGCGCTCGGCGTACCGCTCTCGGAGGTCTTGCGCGACGTCAGCGACACGCTGGAAGTCGCGGAGACCGCTCCGGCGGCGAGCGCGAGCGTGCTGAACGCGGTCGAGCCGGTCGCGCTCAGTGGCGCTGTCGGCGGCGACGGTGCCGAGCTCGAGGTCGTCGGCGCGAACGGTGTCGTCGGCGGGTCCGGAATGAACGGACCGAGCCGGCTCGAGGTCCACCTCGACCAGCACCACCACCGTGACAGCCATCTGGACGCGCGCGGTCGCCACCGGGTGGTCGCGGCCGCGTGACCGGCCCGGTTCCTCCAGGCCTGGATCGTCCGCCCACGCGCCCCGAACCGGACGCGAGGGTGGTCGGTCGGGGCACGGCGGACGACCGGGTGACGGGGGAGTACCCCGGCGCGGGGGAACTGCCGTTCGACTGGAGCGCCGTCGGCCCCGCCGACGTCGCTTCGGGCGGCCGCGCCCGCTTCCGGGGCACGCGAGTGCGGGCCGGCAACGCGATGGCGCGCACCCGGGCCTCCCTGTTGGACGCCGCCGTGCGCCTGATCGCCGAGCGCGGTACCCGTCGCACATCGATGACCGACATCGCTCAGGCCGCCGGCATCGCCAAGGGAACGCTCTACAACCACTTCCGCAACAAGGACGAGGTTTTCGCCGCGCTCGTCGAGGCCGAAATCCTGCTGATCGCCGACGAGTGCCGCGGCCTGGCGCTGGAGGACGCGCTGGCGGTCGCCGCGATCCGGCTCGACACCCACCCTGCGTTGCGTCGGGTTGCCGACGATGACCCGGCCGCGCTGGCGGCTCTGGTCGGGGCGGACGCCGGCGCTGCCGGATGGCGTGCGGCCCGGTCGGGGGCCGCCGACGTCCTGGCGGCCAGCGGCCGTGATCCGCGCGGCGCCGAGCTGGTGGTTCGCTGGCTGGCCAGCCATGTCGCCGCACCCGACGGCGACGACGCCGAGGCGGGCGCGCGCCTGCTCGCCGCAGTACTTCCCCTCCGGGCTCTGGCTACAGTCTGACCCTGACGCCTACCCTGAGGTTGACCCTGAGCCTGGCGTCCAGCAGGTGACGATGGTGCGCAGGCCTGAGACGATAGGGGAAACGCACCGCACGTCCAGGGTCGAGTACGACTGGTCACCGGCCGGCTCAGCCGCGGCCGGCCCCGGCCTGGTCGCACGCGCCACAGGGAGTTGAGGACACCGATGGCCAACCCGATCATCAAGGCCTGGAAGTACTTCATGGCGTCGTTGGGCGCCACGGTCGACGCGCACGCCGACCCGAAGGTGCAGATCGAGCAGGCCATCGACGACGCGAAGAACCAGCACCGGGCGCTCGTCGAGCAGGCCGCGAACGTCATCGGCAACCAGCGCCAGCTCGAACTGAAGCTGTCCCGGCAGATGACGCAGGTCGAGAAGCTGCAGAGTTCGGCCCGGCAGGCGCTCGTCCTGGCCGACAAGGCGCGCGCCGAGGGCAACGAGCAGCAAGCCACGCAGTACGAGAGCACCGCGCAGGCGTTCGCGACCCAGTTGGTCGCCGCCGAGCAGTCGCTGGAGGACCTCAAGACGCTGCACGACCAGGCGCTGGCGGCCGCACAGCAGGCCAAGCAGGCCGTCGACAGCAACGCGATGCTGCTCCAGCAGCGCCTGGCCGAGCGTGCCCAGCTCCTGAACCAGCTGGAGCAGGCGAAGATGCAGGAGCGAGTCGCCGACTCGCTGCAGGGCATGTCGCAGCTCACCGCGTCCGGCAACGTCCCGAGCCTCGACGAGGTCCGGGAGAAGATCGAGAGCCGGTACGCGACCGCGATGGGCCGGTCCGAGCTCGCCCAGAACTCGGTCGAGGGCCGGATGATCGAGGTCCAGAAGTCGGCGCTCGACATGGCCGGCGCCAACCGCCTCGACCAGATCCGGGCCAGCATGTCCGGTGGCCAGCTCGGTCAGGGACAGCAGAAGCCTGCGGTGCAGGCCGCCCCGACATCCGCATCCACCGCGCCGGCGGCGGCGAACGGCTCCCTACCGCTCGCGGAACAGCGGCTGAAGGAACTCCGGGACGCCGACGCTGCCGCGGGCCGGCCGCCGGCGTAAGGAGCCCACGTGTTCACCTTCGGTGGTCCGGACGCACGCGCACGGCACCTCCGCGAATTGCGGAAGGCACGCAACCGTGCGCGGGCGTGGGGCGTGTGGGCTGCCACGGTGGGCGGGTCGACGCTGGTCGCCGTCCCGTACGCCGGGCTGGGCCTGCCCGACATCCTGTGGGCGGGCGCGGCGGGCGGCGCGGCCGCGATGGCGGTGCTGCGCCGGCGTGATCACCGGGAACTGGCCGCGGCGCCGGTGCCGGAGCCGGAGGTGCGGCGGGACCTGACCATCGGGCAGCGGATCGCTCCGCTACTCGGGCCCCGGCTCGGCGCGCTGATCGACCATCCGCACCGGGTCGTCCTGCCGGCCGGTTCGCCGGGGGCCGACGCCGCGCAGCGGCTGAACAACGCCGCGCGGGTGCTGCCGGAGATGCTCGACCGGTTGGGGCCCTACCGGGGTCAGCTACCGGCGGAGGCGGAGTCGGCTCATGCCGCGCTGCGCGACCTCGGCAAGCGGCTCGGGCTGGTCGAGCGCACGCTCGCGTCCGCGGCTCCCGAGGCCCGGCCGCCGCTGCTCGCGGCCCGCGACGAGCTGGTCGTCCGGTTCGTCGAGGGCGTGGACGCCTACGAGGCGCTGACCATGGCGGCGGCCGAGTGCGTCGCCGCCGTGGCCCGCGGCGGCGAGAACAGCGTCTCGTTGCGGCTCACCGAGGCCGCCGACCGCCTCGCCGGCGTCGCCTTCGGCCTCAACACGGTCCACGACATTGCACGGCCCGCTGAGGGGCGAGCCTGACAGGCGAGCGCGAGGCCTTGAGACCACAGCCAAAGGTCGCGGCGGCCTCGCGCTCGACTGCCAGCCTCGTCCTCAGCGGGCTCCAGCGCCGTTGACAGGCTGGCACTTCGGGCACCAGAAAGCGGTGCGTTCGGCGTCGGTGCCTTCTGCGCCGGAGCCGAGCGGGCCGGCGGTGATCCGGCCGCCGCAGCGGAGGCAGGGCCGGCCGCGGCGGCCGTAGACGTAGCGTTCCCGGCCGCGCACGAGGGACCCGGTCGTCGACTGCTCCACCCGGTCGCGGTTCGCGTAGAGCAGCCGCTGCGCGGTCGTCACCAACCCCGGCAGATCGGGCACCGCGCCGGTGGCCGTCGTCGGGTGCACGCCCCGGAGGAAGAGCACCTCGGCCCGGTACAAGTTGCCGATCCCGGCGAGATTCCGCTGGTCGAGCAGTGCCAGGCCGATCGGGCGCTCCGGTGTGGCGAGGAGCCGCCGCACCGCCTCGTCCGGGCTCCAATCCGGGCCGAGCAGGTCCGGCCCGAGGTGCCCTACCAGCGACGATTCGTCCGCGGTCGCCACCACCGCGAGGTCGTGGAGCCGGGAACCCACCGCCACGATCTCGTCGGTGTTCAGCACGACCCGGACCTGGTGGCCGGGGGACCGCCACCGTTCCCCCGGGCGGTACAGCCACCAGTTCCCGTCCATCTTCAGGTGACTGTGCAGCGTGATCCCGTCGGTCAGCCGGATCAGCAGGTGTTTGCCGCGGGCGAGGGCCTCGGTCACGGTCCGGCCGGAGAGGTCGACGAGCGCCAGTCGCGGGTGGCGGAGGTCGGACGAGACGATCCGGCGACCGGCCAGGGCTTGGTGCAGTCGGGCGGCGGTCCGCCACACCACGTCTCCCTCGGGCATGCTTCCATCCTTCCAGCCTTCCGCCCTCCCGCTGTCCGCCCGCGCCCGGCGGAACGCCTGGCGGGCGCTGAGCCGAACGGCTGACCTCTGCCGGGGCCGTAGGCGGTCCGGACCACGGCAGGGCAGGATAGAGGGACCGGCGGGGCGGCCGGAGGGGCGAAGGCACAGCAACTATCAGGTGGACGAGACGGAGAGCGACGTTCGAATGCCGACCCAGCCTGGATTCCGTTACCGCCGCTCCGCGGTAACCGAGGCCCGTCACGGTCAGGAACGCGTGGTCGCGGTCCGGCGGCGTCCGCGACGCAAGCTGATCGGCGTCCTGGTCGTGATCGTCTTGCTGGTCCCGGCTGGCTTGCTGGCGGCGAAGTCGCTGTACGGCACGATGTCCGGGACCGTGGCCGACCCCGAACTCGTCGCGGAGGCCCCGGCGTCGCCCAGCCCGTCGCTGAACCCGAACGACCCGTTCGACGGGACGCCCGCCGCCCGGTACCTCCCGGCGGAGCAGGGGATCACGCTGCCCACCCCCGCGAAGGCCGGCCAGTGGGCGGCGAAGGACGTCGGCGCCGTGCTCACCAAGACGAAAGCGGTGCTCCTCTCCGCCCGCACCGATCCGAAGGTGCTCGGCGGCGACCCGACCAACTACGTGGACACGCTCGCGCCGAACGTCCGGGAGCCGGTGAAGAAGGAGATCGTGAGCGGCACCGACACGCTCGGGTACGTCACGAACCTGGGCGCGGGGTACTCGCTCGCGGCGCCGATCCGAGCCGTCGGGTCGCTCGCCGTCACGACGGGCTCGCTCGACCAGTTGGTCGTGCGGTCCGACGTCGTCTGGATCTATCCGCTCAAGGGGCCGCTGCCCGAGGAGTCGACCGGAGCCGGTGTCCGTCTGGTCGTCCTGCACACGGTGGAGAGCTACGAGTGGTACCCCTCCAAGGGCTTCGCCGACGAGGACCAGGGCGCTCGTCCCGGTCCGGGCGAGCGTGCGGTGTTCAACGCCGACTGCCCGAAGTACCTGAAGGGTGCGCTCGCACTGCCGGCCACGCCGGTGCAGGATCCGATCAAGGGCAACGAGAACGTGTTCGTCGCGACGACCCCGCTCACCTCGTTCCCTACGGGGTGTTGAGCCGGCAGACGCCGGGCGGACGCTCGCGGAGGATCTCCCGCGCCCGGGAACGGCCGAGGCTCGCGCTGTACCACTCGTCGTCGGCCGGCAGCCGGTACTCCCACTGGTAGAGCGCGCAGGACCGGTACGGCTCCGGAAGCCGGTCGAGCGCCGGTGCCGCGTCCGCGGACAGCCCCGAGAGGTAGTCGACGTCGATCCGGCCGGTCTCGGCGTACCGGACGGTGTTCCGCTCGGCGATGAACGCATCCGGGTTCAGCGCGGCGAGGCCGAGCAGGATCAGCGCGCCGGTCGCGAGCACCGTGCGGGGCAGCCAGCTACCCCGCAAGCGGATACCGGCGACCGCGACCAGCACGAACACCAGCCCGAGCCAGAGTTCCGCGGCCTGCACCAACACCCGGAGCCGGGTGAAACCGTAGGCGTCCTCGTACAGCCACATCCGCCGGATCGCGGAGGCGACGACCAGCGTCGCCAGCAGGCAAAGCGCACCGAGCAGGACCCGCAGCGTCATCCGGTCCGCGCGGCTCTCCCGGCCCGCGAGCCGGACGACCACGGCGACGACGAGCAACGTCAACGCGGTCACCGCGAGCAACTGCCAGAAGCCCTGGCGGGCGTACTCCGCGTAGGTCAGGCCCGCGGTCGTGCGCACGTAGCGGTCGCCTTCGGCCAGAACGACGAGTTGGACGCCGACGAAGCAGGCGAAGAGCGCGACCAGGGCCCCGAGCGGGATCGCCCACTCGGCGCGCGGCCGTCCGGCGCCCCGCTCGGGTGCGAGCACGTCGAAGTCGGGCGCCTGGTGGGTGAGGCAGGCGGCGATCAGGGAGAGTCCGGCCACCACGGAGAACAGCACCGACCGGCCGATCCACCGGGCCGGGTCGACCTCCGGCACCAGGCCACCGACCAGATCGGCGAAGACCGGGTCCGCCCCGGCGAAGAGCCCGCCGAACACGAGCAGCAGAACGGCCGACGATGCACCGATCGCGACGATTCGCCCGACCGGCAGCCGGCGGCCACGCAGACGCGGGACGACGCCGCGGCCGGCCCAGCGTGCGGTCCGGCTGACCGCGCCGAACGGGGACAGCGCGCCGACCAGCAGGCCGGTCCAGGTGCGCCCGGCGGTGACCGCGAGCACCGCGGCGAGTAGGCCTGCCAGCAGGCAGAGTCCGATCAGCCAGCCCGCGGTGCGGACGCTCGCCACGCCCCACAGGGCCACTGCGATCGCCGCGAACCCGGCCTGGCGGGGACGGACGGCGCCCGGCCGGGTCGCGAGTGCGGCGAGCAGCACGACGAGCGCGAGGAGCCCGATGCCGACGCCGAGCGTGTCCGTGACCAGGACGACGGCGCCGACCAGCCCGGCGATCGCCGCGCCGACGAGGACGCCGAGTGGGGCGCCGGCTTTCGTCAGGGGCCAGACCCGTGCGGACCACAGCGGAGGCAACGGAGTCGGTCCCGACGGGACTGGTGGGGTGGCGGGTGCCGGCGGTGCCATCGTGGCGGTCCGGCTCCCGGCCGCGCCGCCACCCGGACCCGCCGGAGACGCGTCGGCGGACTTGCTGGCCGTACGTGCCCGAGCGGTACCACCGCCCGGGGCGGCCGGCGCGCCGGGCGGCCTCTCCGCGGCGGGCCTCTCCGCGGCGGGCCTCTCCGCGGCGGGCCGCTTCGCGGTGTCCGCAGGCTTCGCTCCGTCGGCAGGTTTGGCCGGTTCGGCGGGCTCGGTGGGCTCGCTGGGCGTCGGCTGGCCCGCGGCGGCCGGGGGACTCGGCTCGGGCGGCGTGGACGGGGACGACGGATCGCTATCGGTCACGGATGCTCCATCGATCGGGTTTCCGGGCAGGGCGAGATGACCGGTGGTCGGCGACCATCGGCGTCGAGAAGAAGAGGTCAGGCGGGCAGCGTCACCTGGATGCGGCAGCCTGGGCCGGTGTCGGCGACCGAGATCGTGCCGTCGTGCAGCTCGACCGCCCAGCGGGCGATCGCGAGCCCCAGGCCGGTGCCGCCGTCCCGGGCGATCGCCGGCGTCGAGCCGCGGCTGAACCGGTCGAAGACGCGGGTGCGCTCCTCCGGTGGGATGCCCGGCCCCTCGTCGGTCACTTCGAGCAGCAGCCCGGTTCCCGACGTGGCCGCGCCGAGCGCAGGCAACCCGCGGGCGCGTACCAGCACCCGTCCGCCCGGCGGGCTGTGCCGGGCCGCGTTGTCGAGCAGGTTCGCGACGACCTGGTGCAGCCGCGCCTCGTCGGCGTTCACCTCGAGGTCGGCGGGCAACACGTCGACCTCCATGCGCACCGCGGTAGTCGCCTCACCGCCGACCATGGCGGCCTCCACCGCCGCGGTCAGGAACGGCTCCAGCTTCACCGGGCTGCGCCGCAGCGGTTCGACGCCCGCGTCCAGGCGGGACAGGTCCAGCAGCTCGGTGACGAGCCGGGACAGCCGCTCGGTCTGCCCCAACGCCACCCGCAGCGTGGCCGGGTCCGGTTCGGCCAGCCCGTCCACCAGGTTCTCCAACACCGCTTGCAGCGCGGTGATCGGCGTCCGCAGCTCGTGCGAGACGTTCGCGATCAGCTCGCGGCGCTGCCGGTCGGCGGTCTCCAGGTCGGCGGCCATCCGGTTGAACGCCCGGGCGAGCTCCCCGACCTCGTCCCGGGACGTGGCCGGAACCCGCTGGCTGTAGTCGCCGCGGCTCATCGTCCGCGCGGCGGCCGTCATCGCGCGGAGCGGCGCGGTCGTGCCGTGCGCCAGCAGTTGCGACATGACCAGCGACACCGTCAGCGCGGTGAACACCGTCCAGGGCGGCAGCCATCCGATGCTCAGGACGAACACGGTGAACCCGGCGCCGCCGGAGCCGACCAGCAGGATCGCGAGCTTGAGCTTGATCGACCGGATCCGTCCCAGCGGCTGGGGCAGCCGACGCAAGGGCCCGGCGACGCCATCCCAAATCCGGCGCAGAGTCCTCACCCGGCGGGGCAGCGCGAGCAACCGCCTCATCGTGCCGTCTCCCACGCGTACCCGACGCCGTGCACGGTGCGGATCCGGTCACCGCCGAGCTTGCGGCGCAGCGCCTTGATGTGGCTGTCGACGGTGCGACTGGCGGCGCCGTCCGTCCATCCCCAGATCGCGGCCAGCAACCGCTCCCGCGGCAGCACCGTCCGGGGCCGGGACGCGAGAAAGACCAGCAGGTCGAACTCGGTGCGGGTCAGGTGCACCTCGTCACCGGCCACCCGTACCCGGCGTTCGGCCAGGCTGATCTCGACGTCGTCGATCGCGATCCGCTCGGACTCGGCCGGTTCGGCGCCGATCCCGGCCAGCTCCGCCGCCCGGTCGACCCGGCGGAGCAGCGCGTGGGCCCGCGCGACCAGTTCCCGCATGCTGAACGGCTTGGTCAGGTAGTCGTCGGCGCCCACGGCGAGACCCACGAGGACGTCGGTCTCGGCGTCCCGGGCGGTGAGCATCAGCACCGGGACGGCGCGTTCGGCCTGCAGCCGCCGGCAGACCTCCAGGCCGTCGTAGCCGGGGAGCATGATGTCGAGGACGACGAGGTCGTGCGGGTGAGCGGCGAACGCGGCCACCGCGGCCGGCCCGTCACCGGCCAGCTCCACCGAGAAACCCTCGGCGCGGAGCCGGGTCGCGATCGACTCGGCGATCGTCTGTTCGTCCTCGACCACGAGGACTCGGCGCTCGCTCATGGCGCTGACTGTAGGAGCCACTGGTGGCGGCAACCGTCGGAGATCTGGCAGATCTTGTGAAGATCGTGGTCAGGACTCGTGGTCGACGAGGTTCTCGCCGGCCACGGACCTGTGCCCGACGCCGGCTCAGGCGTCGCGGCGGACCAGCACGGCGCCGCCGGCCGCGAGCGCGACCGCGACCGCGACCCAGGCGGCCAGCACCACAGCACCGGCCGCCGGCCCGAGTAGCTCGATCGGCCCGCCGTCGGTGGTCACCGCGTACAGACTCTGCGCGGCCGCGACCGGCGTGTACTTGAGGGTCGCGTCCTCGACCGATTGGGACAGGGCGGCCGGAATCACGAGGAACGCGGCGGCGAACATCGTGATCGCGCCGGCTGTGTGGCGAAACCCCGTTCCGACACCGAGTCCCAGGAGCGTGGCCGCGAGCGGATAGGCAGCGGCGCCCAGCACTGCCGGGGCGACGCCGTCATCGGTCAGCGCCACGGCGTCGTCACCGAGAACGTTCTGCACGACGACGAACGAGACCAGGCACACCACCAGGCCCAGCGGCGTCACCACCGCGATCAGCACGACGGCTTTGCCGACGAGCAGCGGACACCGCCGCGGTACCGCGGTGAGGCTCGCGCGGATCAGGCCGGATCCGTGCTCGCCGGTCGCCTGTAGGACACCGAACACCCCGAGCACCAACCCCAGTCGATCGAGCCCGAGGAACGTCACGTCGACGGCCTGCGCGGCACCGGCGGCCTCCTCGCCGGATCGGACCGCGCTCCGGTGCGCGAAGCCGAACGCGGTCGCCATCCCCACGGTGATCACGGCGGCGGTGCCGAGCGTGACCCACGTCGACCGCAACGACCACAGTTCAGTCCATTCGGAGCGGACGACCCGAGGCTGGGTGACGACTCCGCGCTGGGCGCCGAGGACGCTCATCGCGAGGCCTCCTGGTAATCGACGGCGTCCCTGGTCAGCTCCATGTACGCCTCCTCCAGTGAGGCCCGGCGCGGGGTGAGTTCGGACCGGGCCAGCCGGCGGTCCGCTGCCACCTCGCTGCCGGCATACGTGCCGATCGGGGCGACCGGGGGTGAGGCCGCGTGATCCGAATCCTGGTGGTCGACGACGAGCCGATGGTCTGCGCTCATCTGCGGACGATTCTCGGCTCCGCGCCGGATCTGGACGTGGTCGATCAGGCGCACGACGGGGCGGCCGCGGTCGAGGCGGTGATTCGGTACCGGCCGGACGTCGTCCTGCTGGACCTGCGGATGCCGGGTGTGGACGGCCTGGCGGCGATCGAACGTCTCACCCGGCTGCCCGTGCCCCCGGTGATCGTCGTGCTGACGACGTTCGACGCCGACCACGACGTCACCCGCGCGCTTCGGGCCGGGGCGGCCGGCTTCCTGGTGAAGTCGACGCCCCCGCAGGACCTGATCGGGCTGGTCCGAGTGGATACGTCTCCCGGCTCCTTCTCAAGCTGGGCTGTGCGAACCGCACCCAAGTCGGCCTCCTCGCCCAGCACCTCTGCGCTGAGTGAGGGACGTCGAGCAGATCGCGTTCGAGACGTAGGGCGCTAGCAAGAGCAAGCGGAAGCTGGCGTGCTATCCGCGCAGGCGGAGGCCCCGTGGTGTCGGTCGGAAGCCCGCGGCTTCCAGAGCATCGGCGAGCGGGCTGCCGCCCACGCGCGTGCCGTCGGCGCGCTCCACCGCGAGCCCGCCGAGGCGCCCGGCGTGCACCGCCTCCGCGAGCGCCCTCGCGGCCAGCCCCAGCACCGCCGAATCGTCGCGGTAAGAGAGCAGCGTCTTGCCACCCCGCTCCACGTAGAGCGTCAGCGCGCCGTCGACCAGCACCACCACGGCACCGGCCTTCCGTCCGGGTTGGTGGCCCCGGGCCCGGCCCTTCGCCTGAGCGCCCTCGGCGGCCTCCGGCTCGTCGGCCTCACCCCCGGCGGACGAACCTCGGTCCGGCCACGACAGCGCCGCGCCGTACGGGTTGGCCGGGTCGGTCGCCGCGAGCACCACCGCCTGCGGTTGTCGTTCGTCCGCCTCCAGCTCCGACGCGACGGCCCGCAGCCGCTCGACCGCGCCCGGCTCGGCGAACTGCGCCCCGCCGAGTCCCTCGACGAAGTACCCGCGCCGCACTCGTCCGGTGTCCTCGGCGGCGCCGAGGACCCGGTACAGCGCCCCGAAGCCACCGACCAGCCGCTCGGGTCCGACCGTGCCCCGCACCACGACGCCGTGCCGGTCGAGCATGACCTCGGCGGCGGCGTGGGCGCGGCGGGTCGGATCCAGCTCCCGGTCGGGCACGAGTGACCACCGCCCGGCCATCGTCGGTGGGCCGGTGCGGCTCGGCATCGCGGGCCGCGGCACACCTCGGCCGGACGCCGTACCCGCCCCGCCGAGCCCGCCCAGCCCTGGCCGACCGGCCCGGCGGAACCGCCCGCTCGGCGCTGCGCGGCGGACCGAATGCCGGGTCCGGCCGCCGTTCTGCAGCGCCCGCAGCGGGGCGAGCGTGTCGTTCGTGACGACGCCCGCCCACACCAGGTCCCACACCGCGGCCGCCAGCTCCGCGTCGTCGGTGGTGCCCAACTCTGCGCCGACCGCGTCGGACAGCGCTCGGAAGAACAGCGCCCGCCCGTCGGCCAGCGCGGCGATCGCCGCGTCGTGCAGCGGTGTCGAGCTCCACTCGACCGGAGGGGGCAGCAGCAGCGGTGCGGCGTCCGCGTAGGCCAGCGTCACCCACCCGTCGTCGCCGGGCAGCGACCCGGCGCCGCTCCACACCACCTCACCGGCCGTACAGAGCTCGTCGAGCAGCGCGGGGTAGTAATCCGGGATCCGGGACGCCAGCACGAGCTGCTCCAGCGCGGACGCCGGCACCGCGAGACCCTGCAACTGCTCGATCGCTCGCAGCAGAGCGTCGGCGGCACCGGTGCGTGGCGCGGACGACCGGGACCCCCGTCGGTCGCCGGTCGGCTGCGCGGCGGTGACCTGCTGCCAGCGCGCCAGGAACGTCGTGTACGCAGCCGGCCCGACCGGCTCCACCTCCTTGCGGAGTGCGGCCAGCGACCGGCGGCGCAGCGTCCGCAGCACCTCGGCGTCGCACCACTCGGTGCCAGCACCGTCCGGGCGGAACTCACCGGACGTCACGCGCCGGGTGGCCGCGAGCCGCTGCAATGCGCCGTGCACCACCGCGACGCCGAGCCCGAAGCGCTCCGCGCACTCGGCCGCGCGGAACGGCCCGTGCGTGCGGGCGTACCGGCTCACCAGGTCACCGAGCGGATCGCGCACCGGCTCGGTGAACGCCTCCGGGACGCCGACCGGCAGTGCCACCCCGAGCGCGTCCCGCACTCGGCCCGCGTCCTCGATCGCCAGCCAGCGTTCCTCACCGGCGATCCGCACCCGGATCGCCCGCCGCGCGGCCTCCAGCTCGGCCAGCCACTCGGGGGTCGCCTCGCGCTCGGCTGCCTCGGCGGTGCTCAGCCCGCCGAGTACGCGCAGCAGGTCGGCGGTCGAGTCGAGGTCGTACGCCCGCCGTTCGTCGGTGAGCCGCTGCAGCTGGCGCTCGGTCTCGGTGATCACGGCCGGGTCGAGCAGCTCACGGAGCTCCGCCCGGCCGAGCAACTCGGACAGCAGCGACGAATCCAGGGCGAGCGCCTGCGCGCGTCGCTCCGCCAGTGGAGCGTCCCCCTCGTAGAGGAACGCACCGACGTACCCGAACAGCAACGACCGCGCGAATGGCGACGGGGCCGGCGTCTCCACCTCGACCACGCGCAACGTCCGGGCTTGCAGCTCGCGGGCGAGCCCGACCAGCCCCGGGACGTCGAAGACGTCCTGCAGGCACTCGCGCATCGTCTCCAGCACGATCGGGAACGAGCCGAACTCCGACGCCACCCCCAGCAGCTGCGCCGCGCGCTGCCGCTGCTGCCAGAGCGGGGTGCGACGGCCCGGGTTCCGGCGGGGGAGCAGCAGCGCACGGGCCGCGCACTCACGGAACCGGGCCGCGAACAACGCCGACCCGCCGACTTCGTCGGTGACCAACGGCTCGATCTCGTCCGGCTCGAACAGCGCCAGATCGGCGGTGGGTGTGGCCAGCTCCCCGGTCACGTCCGGCAGCCGCAGCACGATCCCGTCGTCGGAGTGCAGTGCCTGGACGTCCAGGCCGGTGCGTTCCCGCAGGCGGGCGGCGATCGCCAGTGCCCACGGTCCGTTGACCGGTGTGCCGAACAGCGAGTGCACCACGACGCGCCAGTCGCCCAGCTCGTCCCGGAAGCGTTCCACCACGACCGTGCGGTCGTCCGGGAGCCGGCCGGTCGCCTGCCGCTGTTCGTCCAGGTACGCCAGCAGGTTCGTGACGGCCCGCTGGTCCAGCCCGGCCGCGGCGGCGCGGGCCTGCGCGGCCTCGGCGTCGAGAGCGGACAGCTCGCGGAGGAAGCCACCGATGGCCCGGCCCAGCTCGACCGGGCGGCCCGCGGTGTCGCCCTTCCAGAACGGCATCCGGGCGGCCTGGCCGGGAGCGGGCGTCACGAGGACCCGGTCGTGGGTGATCTCCTCGATCCGCCAGGACGTCGAGCCGAGCAGGAAGACGTCGCCGACCCGGGACTCGTAGACCATCTCCTCGTCCAGCTCGCCGACCCGCCGACCCGGCTCTCCGGGCGCGCCGACCAGGAACACCCCGAACAGGCCACGGTCGGGGATCGTGCCGCCGCTGGTGACGACCAGCCGGTGCGCGCCGGGCCGGGCGGTGAGCACACCGGTGACCCGGTCCCAGACCAGCCGCGGACGCAGCTCGGCGAAGTCGTCGGACGGATAGCGGCCGGCCAGCATGTCGAGCACCGACTCCAGCGCGGAGTCGGGCAGCTCGGCGTACGGGGCGGCGCGCCGCAACACCGCGGCGAGATCGTCGACGGTCCACGGCTCCATCGAGACCATCGCCACGACCTGCTGGGCGAGGACGTCGAGCGGGTTGCGGGGGTACCGCATCGACTCGATCTGTCCGGCGGCCATGCGCTCCGCCACCACCGCGCAGGAGAGCAGGTCGCCCCGGTGCTTGGGGAAGACCACACCACGCGAGGCGGCACCCACCTGGTGGCCGGCCCGCCCGATGCGCTGCAAACCGGACGCGACCGACGGCGGCGCCTCCACCTGAACGACCAGGTCGACCGCGCCCATGTCGATGCCGAGCTCCAGGCTGGAGGTCGCCACGACGGCGGGCAGCCGACCGGCCTTCAGGTCCTCCTCGATGTCCCGCCGTTCTTCCCGGGAGACCGAGCCGTGGTGCGCCCGTGCGACCACCGGAGGAGCGCCGGCCGCGGCCCCGGACTGCGCCATCAGCTCGGCCGGCATCCGAGCCGGCTCGAGCGGGGCGTCGCCAGGCCCTCGGTTGCCCGAACGGGCCCCCTCGACCGCTGCTGCTTCCTCGCTGCGCTCCTCGGCCAGCTCGTTGAGGTGGGCACAGAGACGCTCGGCCAGCCGCCGGGAGTTCGCGAACACGATCGTCGACCGGTGCCCGCCGACCAGGTCGAGCACCCGTTCCTCCACCGCCGGCCAGATCGAGTTGCGGCGCGGAGAGCCCAGCGCGTTGCCCTCGACCTCCCCCGTCGGCTCGCCGAGCTGCGACATGTCCTCGACCGGCACCTCGACCGTGAGTTCGACCTGCTTCGCCGCCGGTGGCTGGACGATCGTCACCGGCCGGGCACCGCCGAGGAAGCGAGCCACCTCGTCGACGGGGCGCACGGTCGCGGACAGACCGACGCGCTGCGCGGGTCGTTCCAGCAGCTCGTCCAGCCGTTCCAGGCAGAGGGCGAGGTGGGCGCCGCGTTTGGTGCCGCAGACCGCGTGCACCTCGTCGAGGATGACGGTCTCCACGCCGCGGAGCGCGTCGCGGGCCTGGGAGGTGAGCAGCAAGAAGAGCGACTCGGGGGTGGTGATCAGGATGTCGGACGGGGCGCGGGTGAACGCCCGGCGGTCGACTGCGGGTGTGTCGCCGGTGCGCATCGCCACGGTGACCGCGGGCTCGGGGTGCCCGAGCCGCTGGGCGGCCTGCCGGATGCCTGCCAGCGGGGCACGGAGGTTGCGCTCGACGTCCGCCGCGAGAGCCTTCAGGGGGCTGACGTAGAGCACCCGACAACGGCGGGACGCGTCGGCCGGCGGTTGTTCGCGGCTCAGCCGGTCGAGCGCGGAAAGGAACGCGGCGAGCGTCTTTCCGGAACCGGTCGGCGCCACCACCAGTACGTCGTCGCCCTGCCCGATCGCCGACCAGGCCCCGAGCTGCGCCGCCGTCGCATCGGCGAACGCGGCCCGGAACCAGGCGCGGGCAGGCTCACCGAACGCCTCGACCGGATCCGGCCCGGGGAACGCCCAGCGGGAGTCACCACCTGGAACTGCCACGCGACCATCCTGCCTCGCACCCCCGACAAAACCGTGGGCCCGCAGCGCGCGCACGCGATCTGGCGGCACCCGTCGAGTCCGAACCGGTCAAGATCCACCCAGGGGTGGACGCACACGAGTTCAACCCACCGTTACGGTCTTAACACGCTGAGCGTTCGAACGGCGGGGGGTCGGTCGGGCGTTGGCGTGCAAACCGGGCGAAAGGGCGGTGAGTGGTGTTATCCACCGCGACGGGGGCGGGCGTGCGATTGCCGTGGCACGACCGACCCGCTGGGCGCGCGTACTGAGTCGGACCCACCTCCGACCCAGCGACGCCGGCCCCGGTAACCCGGCGAGGAGTACCCCGGCAGGGGGAACCTGTCGGTCCCAGGTCCGGTTCGCCGGACCATTCACGGCACGAGGAAACCACCGCGGGGACGCGGTGATCGGTCGGCAACTGCTGACGGTGCGACGCCGCCCGTTAAGGGCCGCGCGGTGAGATCGGTGAGCTGGTCGGATGGGGGTCCGGCTAGTACGACGGCGCCGGTCGGACCTCAGGCACCGCACCGGCAGTTCCGTCCTCCGGCGGAGAGGGGACGCACAGGAGGATCGGACGTCGGGCTCTGCCGCCTTCGGGCGCCAGGGGTCAGTGGGAAGCACGGCCGTCCAGCGGCTGGGCGGCGGAATCGAGGGGGTTCCGTCGTCCAGCCGCGCCATCCCCGTTCGTAGACGTGTCAGGAGCGGCCACCGGCCGGTGTGTGGGGCGCACCGTCGGTGGAGTGGCGCTCCTCCAGGCGGCGGTACCGGGGGACTCCCGTCCTCGGTACCGCCGCCTGTTCTGTTACGCCGTGGTCAGGCGCTCCTGCAGCCGGTTCCGATGGGCGGGCCACTCGGTCGAGGTCATGCCGTAGAGCACGGTGTCCCGCCAGGAACCGTCGCGGCGCTGCTTGTGCCGCCGGAGCACGCCTTCCCGGACCGCACCGAGTCGCTCGATCGCCACCTGCGAGCGCTCGTTCCGGATGTCCGTGTGCCAGGTGACCCGCTCGGCGCCGAGCGTCTCGAACGCGTGGCCCAGCAGCAACAGCTTCGCCTCGGTGTTCATCCCGGAGCGCCACCAGGCCTTGCCGAGGAACGTGTAGCCGATCGCGAGCGACGGCCGGCTCGGCTCGATCTCGTAGTACGACGTGCTGCCGATCGCTCGTCCGGTCACCACGTCCACCTGCGCGAACGGGACCCGTTCGCCGCGTTCGGCATCGGCCAGCGCGGTCTGGACGAGTCGCGTCATCTCCACGTGCGTGGACGGCACCGGGTGCGGGATGTACTCGTGCACCTCCGGGTCGCTCGCGGTGGCGAGCAGGTCGTCGACGTGCTGCAGACCGAGCGGCTCCAGCCGGACCCGTCGCCCCTCGAGCACCGGGGCGCGGTGCCAGTCGTCGCGCGGTCCGGCCGAGCCGGGGCGCCGGTACGCGGACAGATAGAAAGGTGTCGGCACCGACCCGAGGTCGGCCGAGGCCACCGGAGGCCCGGGCACGGTCCGCAGCGGTAGGAACCCGGCCCAGTAGGGGAGCCCGTAGTCTTCCGGCTCCTCCTCGACCACCGCACCCGGCACCAGACGGTCGCCGATCTTCGCCGACGCCTCGTCGAGCGGAATCGCCAGCACCGCGGTCGCGGCCAGTTCCTTCGGACTGGGCGGCCGGCAATCCGCGGCACGCCCCGGCGCGGCCTGGTCGAGCAGCGCGTCGAGCGCGCGGAGCTTCTCGTCCCGATCGCGGACCGGCCGCGCCAGCCCGTGCACGATCACCGAGCGGTAGTCCACCGAGTGGTTGAACCCGGAGCGCGCGAACACCAATCCGTCCAGCAGCGTCACCGTGACGCAGACCGGAACGCCGTCGTCGGCCTCGCGAAGTGGTCGGCTACCGGTGGAGCCGTGCAGGTACAGCGTGTCGCCGACGCGGGCGTGCAGGGTCGGGATCACTCGCGGCGCGCCGTCGACCACGATGCCGAGGTGCGCGACCAGCGCCTCGTCGAGGATGGCGGCGATCGTCTCCCGGTCGTAGCGGGCGCGGTCGGCATACCGGGTCGGCACGGTTCGTGCGCTCGGCGCGCTCATTCTTGCTCCTCGATCTTTGTACTGATACAAACTTAACTTTGTGCCGACACAATATCGGATCATCGGCCGCGGAGCCGAGGAGATATCCGCAGCCGTCGAGCGGGGTATCCGCGACGGTGGCCTCGCGCCGGGTGCCGCGCTGCCGCCGGTGCGCCGGCTCGCCACCGATCTCGGGGTGGCCGCCACTACGGTGGCCGCCGCCTACGCCGACCTGCGCCGGCGCGGTCTGGTCGAGACCGCCGGCCGACGCGGAACCCGGGTCCGGTCCCGTCCGGCGACCGCTCCGCGATCGGTCCACCTCCCGGTCCCGCCCGGTGCGCGCGACCTCTCCCACGGCGAGCCCGACCGCGAACTGCTCCCGCCGTTGGCAGCGGTGCTGGCCCGTATCGACCCCGGTCCGTTCGGTTATGCCGACGATCCGGTGCTGCCGTCCGTGCGGACGCTCGCCACCGACCGGCTGGTCGCCGACGGTGTCCCGGCCGACGCGCTCACGCTCTGCCATGGCGCACTCGACGCGATCGAACGGTGCCTGCTCACCCGAGTCCGTCCGGGGGACCGCGTGGCGGTGGAGGATCCGGCCT
Organism: Cryptosporangium minutisporangium; assembly: GCF_039536245.1. Classification (NCBI taxonomy): domain Bacteria; kingdom Bacillati; phylum Actinomycetota; class Actinomycetes; order Cryptosporangiales; family Cryptosporangiaceae; genus Cryptosporangium; species Cryptosporangium minutisporangium. The sequence goes on from NZ_BAAAYN010000007.1 coordinate 128,077, forward strand.
GGGGCAACGTGCTCGACCTGCTCGCCGCCCTAGGCGCCGAACCAGTCGGTATGGCGGTCGACGACGACGGACCGCTGCCGGACGCCGTCGCCGCAGCCCTGCGCCGGGGCGTCAGCGCGATGGTCGTAACCAGCCGCGCCCACAACCCCACCGGCGCGTCGATCAGCCCGGGCCGCGCGGCGGCACTGCGCGCGCTGCTCGACGGGCGCGATCTGCTGCTGATCGAGGACGACCACGCCGCCGAGCTGGCCGGCGTCCCCCTGGCCTCGCTGGCCGGCGCCACGTCCCTGTGGGCGGCGGTCCGGTCGGTGAGCAAGCCGTACGGGCCCGACCTGCGCTGTGCGCTGCTCGCCGGCGACCCGGCGACGGTGGCGCGCGTCGACGGCCGCCGCAGGCTGGGGCCGGGCTGGGTCAGCCGACTGACCCAGCAGATCCTGGCTGAGCTCTGGCAAGACCCGGCCGTGGACGCGTTGATCGCGCACGCCGCAGCCACTTACGACGCCCGGCGGGGCGCGCTGCTGGCCGCGTTGCAGGCCGCCGGAGTGCCCGCCACCGGCCGGACGGGTCTCAACGTCTGGATCCCGGTCGCCGACGAGACCGCGGCGGTGGCCGCGTTGCGGGACGCGGGCATCGTCGTCGCACCCGGGGCGCGGTACCGGGTGCACACCGGGGCGGGACTCCGGATCACCGCGAGCACGCTCCCGGTCTCCGACGCGCCCGCGGTGGCGGCCGCGGTGGCCGCCGCAGTAGCCACCCACCTGATGCCTCACGCCTGACCGCTCGTCGGTTGGCGCGGCCCTCACGCCCGAGCTACCAGACGCCTGGCCGTTCGGTGCCTGGCCGTTCGGTGCCTGGCCCACTCACGTCCCGCGCGTTGGGCGATTTTCGGGAAGTGCACCTCTCGCAGCGCCGCGTTGGGCGGACTTTCGGGAAGCGCACCTTTGGCGGTGCGCTCTGAGGGGTGGTCTTCCCGAAAAACCACCGGACGCTGGCGGTGGCGGTGGCGTGGCAGGGGGCTGTGGAGAAGCGGTCGGTGCGCTGCGTGGGCAGGTAGCCTGGCCGCCGTGCGGCTCACCGAATTCTGGCAGCGAATGGACACCACCTTCGGGGCCACCTACTCACGTTCGATCGCGACCGACCAGGTCCTCGCCACGCTCGGCGGCCGGACCGTCGACCAGGCGTTGTCCCAAGGGGAAGACGCCAAGGCCGTGTGGCGCGCGGTCTGCGCCGCGTTCGAGCTCCCGGCATCCCACCGCTGAGCTGCCTCGCAACGCGGGTATGACACGCCCGAGAGCGATGTTGCGCGATCGAACATAAGTTCGGTTAGCATGGCGACACGCGCATCGTGGTCGTCACCGGAGCCCCTGGGTCCAGAGAGTGTCCACAGATCCGAGCCGGATCTCAAAACTGTCGTACCCAGCCTCTAGCGTCAGCCGCGATGAAAACTTCCCGACGACTTCCCAAGGCGGCAGCCATGCCAGCAGCACCTGACCGCGACAAGGCGCTCGAGGTAGCGCTAGCCCAGATCGACAAGCAGTTCGGCAAGGGCTCCGTCATGCGCCTCGGTGACGACAACCGTCCGCCGATCTCGTCGATCCCCACCGGCTCGATCGCCCTCGACGTGGCGCTCGGCATCGGCGGCATTCCGCGTGGCCGCGTGGTCGAGATCTACGGCCCGGAGTCCTCCGGTAAGACCACGGTCGCGCTGCACGCGGTCGCCAACGCGCAGGCCGCCGGCGGCATCGCCGCGTTCATCGACGCCGAGCACGCGCTCGACCCGGTGTACGCCAAGGCGCTCGGCGTCGACACCGACGCGCTGCTTGTCTCCCAGCCCGACACCGGTGAGCAGGCGCTCGAGATCGCCGACATGCTCGTCCGCTCCGGCGCCATCGACATCGTGGTGATCGACTCGGTGGCCGCTCTCGTGCCCCGCGCCGAGATCGAGGGCGAGATGGGCGACAGCCACGTCGGGCTCCAGGCTCGGCTGATGAGCCAGGCGCTGCGGAAGATGACCGGTGCGCTCAGCAACTCCGGCACCACCGCGATCTTCATCAACCAGCTGCGCGAGAAGATCGGCGTCATGTTCGGCTCCCCGGAGACGACGACCGGTGGTAAGGCGCTGAAGTTCTACGCGTCGGTCCGGCTCGACGTCCGGCGCATCGAGACGCTCAAGGACGGCTCCGACGCGGTCGGTAACCGCACTCGCGTGAAGGTCGTCAAGAACAAGGTCGCGCCGCCGTTCAAGCAGGCCGAGTTCGACATCGTCTACGGCCAGGGCATCAGCCGGGAAGGTTCGCTGATCGACGTGGGCGTCGACCAGGGGCTGATCCGCAAGTCCGGTGCCTGGTACACGTACGAGGGCGACCAGCTGGGCCAGGGCAAGGAGAACGTCCGCAAGTTCATGGTCGACAACCCCGATCTCGCCGACGAGATCGAGAAGAAGATCAAGGAGAAGCTCGGCATCGGCGCGCTGCCCGCCGCCGACGTCAACGGGGCCGTGCCGGCTCCGGTCGACTTCTGAGCAGGGATCCCGCCGACGACTCGCAGGCTGAGCGCAGAGCGGCAGCCCGGTTCCCGGACGGCCCTCCCCGGGTCGGTATCGATGACGATCGGAACGACCCGGGGGTGACGCCGGAGAGCCAGGGGTGGTCGGCGACCGACCGGGCAGCGGTAGCGCGTGCCGCGCTGGCCGAGGCCGAGCGGCTCGTCCGGTCCCGCGCCGCGCCCAATCCGCCGGCGGCCTCCGCCCACGGACGGCAGCCCGGTGCGAGCCGCGGTGACGCCGACGGGCCGCGACCCGGCGCAGGTCACGGTGGCGCCGACGGCCGGCGTCCCGGTGCGGGCCCCGGTGGTACTCGGGGCGCTTGGGCCGCTGCGGATGACAGGGGCGCCGACGGTGCCCGGTTCCGCGCGGCGGGGGACGCGCCACTGACCGACGACGTCGAGGACGGGGTCGGTGGAGGCCGTGCTCGACGGGGTCGGGGGCGCCGTGGCGGCCCCGGCAGGGCGGGGCGTGGACGCAACGCGCGAAGCGGCACCGACGAGCCGCCGACGTGGGCCGACGGTGACGACACCGCCCCGGACGAGTCGCGGGCCCGAAGGGGGTCGGACGCCGACCCCGAGCAGATGGCTCGCGCGATCTGTCTCCGACTGCTCACCGGGCAACCTCGTACCCGCGCCGAGCTCGCCGCTGCCCTGGCGAAGCGGAACGTTCCCGTCGAGGCGGCGGAGGCGGTGCTCGACCGGTTCAGCGAGGTCGGCCTCATCGACGATGCGGCGTTCGCCCGCGCGTGGGTGGAGACGCGGCAGCGCGGCCGGGGCTTGGGGCGCAGTGCGCTCGCCGGTGAGCTACGCCGCAAGGGCATCGATCGGGACGTCGCCCAGGAGGCGCTGGAGCAGATCGACGCGGACGACGATCTCGAGGCGGCACGTCGCCTGGTCGAGCGGAAGCTGGCGGCTACTCGGGGATTGGCGCCCGACAAGCGGGCGCGCCGTCTCGTCGGGATGCTCGCTCGCCGGGGGCACCCAGCCGGGCTCGCCTACCGGGTCGTGCGGGAGGCGCTGGCGGCGGAGGGCACCGACCCCGATATCGCGGGGGTGCCCGATCCGACGCTCACCGACGAGTGACTCGGTTCTCGGTCGCCAACGCTCACGGTGAGTAGCCGTGCCTTGACCTCTGGTTGAGCGTGAGGCGGGTGTGGGGCTAGTGGACGTTCCTTGACCGGCCGGTAACCTGCACATAGCCTCACGGGTACTGAGATCGAGCCTGTGTACGTGACATCTGCTGATACGCACCTGCGATACCCATAACTTCACGAAGTGTGCCTTTAGGCCGACTTGCCGACTGCGTCGAGTGCTCCTTTGCGGGCTTGGCCTGTCGGCTCTTTGATGATGGCGCTCTTCGTTCGTTCCGGGATGTGCCGATGCGTGTCCCGTCGCGTCTCCGGGCTCGTGTCGCGTGCCCCGGCGCGAGCGCCGCCCGGCTTCCGGACGGGCTCTTCTCGGCGGCCGCGAGCCGGGACGAGGAGGGGCCATGGGCATGTCGGGAGCCGCGCTGGTCGGGCTCGCCGTGGTCATTCTGCTGGTAGCACTCCTGATCGCCGTCGTGACGGCGCTCGTGGTGCTCCGAGTGCTCGCGCCTCGGATGCGCGGCGCGGCCGACTCAGAGGGCCGACTCACTCCGAGCGACGACGGCGCCCATGCCACCCTGCCGGCCCCGCCGTCAGAGCCGGTGAGCCCGGCAGAGTCAGCCCCGCCGTCAGAGTCGACCAGTCCTGCTGAGCCGGCCACCCCGGCCGCACCCGCCGAGTCGGCCGCACCCGCAGCCACAGGCTCGGCCACACCCACAGGCTCGGCCACACCCACAGGCTCGGTCACGCGCACACCCACACCCCCGGCCTCGGCGCCACCCGCAGCCCCGGCCACGGCAGCCGAGTCGGGCACAGCCAACTTGGCCCCAGCGGCCGAGCGGGCCACCGCGGCCACGCTGGCTACGCCGACCACCGCTGCCGCCCCGGCAGCAGCCCTGACCCCGCCGGCCGCATCCGTGGACGCCGATCCGGACGGATCGGCCGCGCAGCGGACAGCGGCGCGAAGCGGAACCGCCGCCCGGGCGGCGGGGGACACCGGGGACGGCGCCGAGTCGCGAGGCGCCGACGGCCTGGCGTCCGGATCTACCGTGGTGACCGATGGACGACCGCCTGCGGACGCCACCGCGGCGACCGCGCAGGTGCACGTGGTCGCACCGCGCCAGGCGCCGGACGCCGACGACACCGATCCGCATGCGCTCGCCGTGGTCCGCGGGCAGGTCCGGCGGGTAGTGGAGGCCGCGCAGACCGAGGCGGCCGAGATCCTCGATCGAGCGCGCCGCCGCGCCGAGCGCGAAGCCGAGGAACTGCTCGTGGACGCGCGGCGCAACGCGGAGCGTGAAGCGGCAGGGCTGCGCGCGGACGCCGCCGCCCGCCGCGACGAGGCACAGCGACGCGAGTTGCGGGTCGCCGAGCGGGAGGAACGGGCCGGCCAGACCGAAGGGCGCCTGGCCGAGCGGGAGGCAGAACTCGCCGCGCTGGCCGAGGAGCTCGCCGCCCAGAAGGCCGCCGTCGCCGCCGCAGCCGACGAGCGGCGTGCCGAACTCGAGCGGATCGCGGGGCTCTCGGCCGACGCCGCCAAGGCGGAGTTGGTGAAGGAGGTCGAGACGCAGGCGAAACGCGAGGCCGCGATCTTGGTCCGCGACATCGAGGCCGAGGCGCGCGCGAAGGGCGAAGAGCGTGCCCGGCGGATCGTCGTCGACTCGATCCAACGCGTCGCCAGCGAACAGACCGCCGAGAGCGTCGTCAGTGTCCTGCACCTGCCCGGCGACGAGATGAAGGGTCGCATCATCGGCCGCGAAGGGCGGAACATCCGGACCTTCGAGTCGGTCACCGGCGTCAACCTCATCATCGACGACACCCCGGAAGCGGTGCTGCTCTCCTGTTTCGATCCGGTCCGGCGCGAGGTCGGGCGCCTGACGCTGGAGAAGCTCGTGCTCGACGGGCGAATCCATCCGCAGCGGATCGAAGAGGTGTACGAGCGGGCCCGTGACCAGGTCGAGCAGCTCTGCGTCCGGGCGGGCGAGGACGCGTTGGTGCAGGTCGGAATCGCGGACATGCACCCGGAACTGATCGCGACGCTCGGCCGCCTGAGGTACCGGACCTCGTACGGGCAGAACGTGCTCAAGCACCTGATCGAGACCGCGCACATCGCCAGCCACATGGCGGCCGAACTGCGGTTGGACGTGGAGTTGGTGAAGCGCTCGGCGTTCTTGCACGACATCGGGAAGGCGCTCACCCACGAGGTGGAGGGCAGCCATGCGCTGATCGGTGCCGATCTGGCCCGCCGGTACGGCGAGCGGGAGGAGGTCGTGCACGCGATCGAGGCCCACCATGACGAGGTGCCGCCACGGACGCTGGAGGCGGTGCTGACCCAGGCGTCGGACGCGTGCTCGGGAGGGCGTCCGGGAGCCCGGCGGGAGAGCCTGGAGACGTACGTCCAGCGGCTGGAGCGCATCGAGCAGATCGCCGGCGGCATGCCCGGCGTCGAGAAGGTGTTCGCGATGCAGGCCGGGCGTGAGGTGCGGGTGATGGTGGCGCCGGATCAGGTGGACGACCTGGCCGCGCAGATGCTCGCCCGCGACGTCGCGAAGCAGATCGAGGACGAGCTCACCTACCCCGGCCAGATCCGCGTCACCGTCGTCCGCGAGAGCCGCGCCACCGGCCTGGCCCGCTGAGCGCGACAACCATGTCGGCGCGCCCCCGGAAACGGCGACAACCACGCCCGCCGTGCGGCTTCACACGAACCGGGCCCCACGCCATCGCGTGGAGCCCGGTTCGCCAAGTCTCGGATCCGCCCCGGCGCGCGCTGCCGGGCCCGGCGAGGCGTTAAATCGTCGCGGCTCCGCCACCCATTTGCTGCCCGACGTCACCGTGCATCGTCGGGGCCGCGGAGTGGCTGCCCTTCCGGGCGAGACGCCGCTCGACCCAGGTCGCGAACCAGGACAGCAGCAGGCACGTCGCCACGTAGATCACGCCACCGACCAGCACCAGCGGAATCAGCGGGTACTCGAAGTCCGGAGCGGTCGCCAGCTGCTTGAGCTGCTTGAGCAACTCGTCGTAGGTGACGAGGAACCCGAGCGCGGTGTCCTTGAGCAGCACGACGAGCTGGCTGATGATCGCCGGCAGCATCGCCCGCACCGCCTGCGGAACCAGCACCGACATCATCACCTGGGACTTGCGCAACCCCAGCGCGTACGCCGCCTCCGACTGCCCGCGCGGCACCGACGCGATGCCGGCCCGGAACAGCTCCGCGAACACCGAGCCGTTGTAGAGCGTCAGCCCCAGGACGACGGCCCAGAGCGGACTGACCCGGAAGCCCAGCGTCGGCGCGCCGTAGTAGAAGAGGAACATCAGCAGCAGCAGCGGCACCGCACGGAAGAGTTCGACGAACGCGAACGCGGGCGTGCGCAGCCACGCGCGGTCCGACACCCGCGCCGCGGCCAGGGCGATGCCCAGCGCCAGCGCCAGCACCGCCGCGATCCCCGCCGCCTTCAGCGTGTTGAGGTACCCCTCGAGGATCGTGATCTGCGGCTGCTTGTACGCGAAGATCTCCCACTTCGTGCCGGAGAACTGCCCGGTCTCCCAGAAGCGGTAGATCACGTAGCCCAGGGCCGCCAGGATCGCGACCGTGCCGATGACCCCGATCAGCGCGTTGCGTCGCCGGGCACGCGGCCCGGGAACGTCGAACAGCACGGAGGTGGTCGGAGTGCTGGGCTTGCGTCGGGCCTTGGGTGGCCGCGGCGCCTCAGTGACGGTCATCGGGCCACGCTCCAACGACGCTCGAGGTTGCGCTGTGCGGCCGAGAGCGGCAGCACCAGGATCAGGAAGCCGATCACGACCCAGATCAGGCCGGCGAGCGCCGGGTAGCCCAGCTCCGAGAGGTTGGCCCGGATCGAGCCCGCCTCGGCGACGCTGAAGCCGGCCGCGATCGTGGTGTTCTTCAGCAGAGCGATGAGGATGCTGGCCAGCGGCGGAACCACCGCGCGGAACGCCTGCGGCAGGATCACGAAGCGCAGCGTCTGGAAGAACGTCAGCCCGACCGCTCGCGCCGCCTCGGCCTGGCCCGCGGGGACGGTATTGATGCCCGACCGCACCGCCTCGCAGACGAACGCCGCGGTGTACGACGAGAGCGCGATGATCGCGAACGTGGTGAACGAGAAGTTGATCTCGAGGTAGGGGAACCCGAACGCGACGAAGAAGAACACCAGCGTCAGCGGGGTGTTCCGCAACAGGTTCACGTACCCGGCCCCGAACCACCGTAGGGCGGGTACCGGCGCGACCCGGAACGCGCCGAGCAGCGTACCGACGATCAGCGCGAACAAACCGGACACGACGAACAGCAGGATCGTATTGACGAACGCTTCGAGGAACAGATCCCAGTTGTCGGTCAGCGTGGGCAGGAAGTCACTCATCGGGCTCCCGGAGGCCAGCAGGGGACGAACGTTCGGTGGGGCCGTCCGACGACTCGGACGGCCCCACCGGAGGGCAACTCAGTAGCGCTCGAGGGCGGGCGGCGTCGCCGTGGTTCCCGACTTACCGAGGGTGGCGTCGTAGATCGACTTCCACTCGCCGTCCTTCGCGGCTTCCTCGATGATGTCGTTGACCTTGCCGCGCAGCGCGCTGTCGTCCTTGGCCAGGCCGACGCCGTACTTCTCCTCGGAGAACGGCTTGCCGACGACCTTCAGCTTGTCGGGCTGCTGGGCCGCGTAGCCCTTGAGGATCGCGTCGTCGGTGGTGACCGCGTCGACCTGCTTGTTGATCAGGCCGTCGACGCACTGGGAGTACTTCTCGAACTCGACGGTCTTGGCGTCCTTGTGCTCGTCCTTGATCCGCTGGATCGAGGTGGAGCCGGTGGCCGAGCAGACCGTCTTGCCCTTCAGGGTGTCGGGCCCGGTGATCGACGTGTCGTCCTTGCGCACGAGCAGGTCCTGACCGGCGATGTAGTACGGCCCGGCGAACGAGATCTGCTGCTTGCGCTTGTCGGTGATCGAGTAGGTCCCGACGTAGTAGTCGACGTCCCCGTTGATGATCGCCTGCTCGCGGTTGGCGGACGGGATCGCCTTGAACGTGACCTTGTCGTCGCCGTAACCGAGCTTCGCCGCGATCAGCTTCGCGATCGAGATGTCGAAGCCGGAGTACTCGTTGGTGGTCGGGTCCTTGTAGCCGAGGTTCGGCTGGTCTTCCTTGACACCGATGACGACCGAGCCGCGCTTCTTGATCGCGTCGAAGGTCTTCGAGCCGGAGACCGCGACGGCGCTCTCGACCGCCGAGGTGGGCTCGTCAGAGCCGCTATCGCCTTCCTTGCCGCACGCGCTGAGCGCGAGCGCGCCGGCGATCGCCAGAACGGCGAGCTTCCGGAGCTTCATTCGATCTCCTCCTGGGGATCCGTCGGGTTGGTTCGGCGGGTCGCACTCAGGGCGCGCCCGGGCGCGGGAATCAGTGGGTGAGGATCTTCGACAGGAAGTCCTTGGCCCGGTCGGACGTCGGGTTGGTGAAGAACGTGTCGGGCTCGGCCGCCTCGACGATCTGTCCGTCGGCCATGAACACGACCCGGTCGCCGGCCCGGCGGGCGAAGCCCATCTCGTGGGTGACGACGACCATCGTCATTCCCTCGCTGGCGAGTGCCGTCATCACGTCCAGCACCTCGTTGACCATTTCGGGGTCGAGCGCGCTGGTGGGCTCGTCGAAGAGCATGACCTTCGGTCGCATCGCCAGCGCTCGGGCGATCGCCACGCGCTGCTGCTGACCGCCGGACAGCTGCGCCGGGTACTTGTCGGCCTGACTGGCGATGCCGACCCGCTCCAGCAGCTCCATGGCGTGCTTCCGGGCGGCCTCGGCCGACTCCTTCCGGACCTTGGTCGGGCCGAGCGTGACGTTCTGCACGATCGTCTTGTGCGCGAACAGGTTGAACGACTGGAAGACCATGCCGACGTCGGCGCGCAGCCGGGCCAGCTCCTTGCCCTCGGCCGGGAGCGGGACACCGTCGATGCGGATCTCGCCCTCTTCGATCGGCTCCAGCCGGTTGATCGCCCGGCAGAGCGTGGACTTCCCGGAACCGGACGGGCCGACGACGACCACGACCTCGCCACGGGCGATGTCGAGGTTGATATCGCGGAGAACGTGCAGCTCACCGAAGTACTTGTTCACGCCCTGCAGGGAAACCAAAGGAGTCTCGGTCTTCGGCTCGTCAGCCATCAGGCTCCTTGTCTCCAGGTGCGTTTCGTCCTGCGTAGTGCGGAACCTTATCGAGGTGAACGCTTGGATCCGGCGACGGACCGATCACGGACGAGTAACGAGCAGTCCCCAGGTCGTAGGGTGTGGGTTGTTATGAGCACCCCGATCGTCACCCCCGCGCAAGCAGCCGGGCGCACCTACGCCGTGCGCACGTTCGGCTGCCAGATGAACGTGCACGACTCCGAGCGGCTGTCCGGCCTGTTGGAGTCGTCCGGCTACCGTCCGGCTGAGCCGGGCACCGACCCCGACGTCGTGGTGCTGAACACCTGCGCCGTCCGGGAGAACGCCGACAACAAGCTGTACGGCAACCTCGGTCATCTGGCGTCCGTGAAACGCCAGAAAAAGGATATGCAGATCGCGGTCGGCGGCTGCCTCGCGCAGAAGGACCGCGGGACGATCGTCGAGAAGGCGCCCTGGGTCGACGTCGTCTTCGGCACCCACAACCTGGGCTCGCTGCCGGTACTGCTGGAGCGCGCGCGGCACAACGCGCAGGCCCAGGTGGAGATCAAGGAGTCGCTGGAGACGTTCCCGTCGGCGCTGCCCGCCCGGCGCGACTCCGCGTACTCCGGCTGGGTCTCGATCTCGGTCGGGTGCAACAACACCTGCACGTTCTGCATCGTGCCGTCGCTGCGCGGCAAGGAGACCGACCGCCCGCCGGCCGACGTGCTGGCCGAGGTGCGCGCGCTGGTGGCCGAGGGCGTGCTGGAGGTGACGCTGCTAGGGCAGAACGTCAACTCCTACGGCGCCGAGTTCGGCGACCGCTCCGCGTTCGCGAACCTGCTCCGCGCCTGCGGCGACGTCGAGGGACTCGAACGCATCCGGTTCACCTCTCCGCACCCGCGTGACTTCACCGACGACGTCATCGACGCGATGGCGAGCACGCCGAACGTCTGCCACCAGCTGCACATGCCACTGCAATCAGGCTCGGACGTCGTCCTGAAGGCGATGCGGCGCTCCTACCGCTCGGAGCGGTACCTGGGCATCCTCGAGCGGGTGCGCGCCGCGATGCCCGACGCCGCGATCACCACCGACATCATCGTCGGCTTCCCGGGCGAGACCGAGGCCGACTTCCAGGCGACGCTGGACGTGGTGGCCGCCGCCCGGTTCTCCGCGGCGTTCACGTTCCAGTACTCCCAGCGCCCGGGGACGCCGGCCGCGACCATGCCCGGCCAGCTGCCCAAGCAGGTCGTGCAGGAGCGGTACGAGCGGCTGATCGCCCTTCAGGAAGACATCTCCTGGGCGGAGAACAAGAAGCTGGTCGGGAGGGATGTCGAGCTGCTGGTCGCCACCGGTGAGGGCCGTAAGGACGCCGGCACCGGCCGGATGACCGGGCGGGCCCGGGACGGTCGGCTGGTGCACTTCGCCGGTGACCCGGCCACGATCCGGCCCGGCGACATCGTGCACACGACCATCACCTACGCCGCGCCGCACCACCTGGTGGCCGACGCGCCGATCCAGGCCCACCGCCGCACTCGCGCCGGGGACAACGTGGAGGCGGGTCGCAGGCCCCGGACCAGCGGTGTGGGGCTCGGGATGCCGTCAGTCGGCCCGCCTGCGCCGGTACCGGCCTCGGTCTGCGGGGCGTAGGCCGAGTCATGCGCGTGCTCCTGATCGAGGACGACGATCGCGTCGCGGGGGCGCTCTCGGTCAACCTCACCCGGCAGCGGATGGACGTCGACCGGGTGGGCAGCGCACAGCGGGCGCTGGAGCGGTTACGCACCGGCGCCCGGCACGACGTCGTCCTGCTCGATCTCGGGTTACCCGACCTCGACGGGTTGGTGCTGTGCAAGCGGATCCGCGAGCTGTGTGACGTGCCGGTGATCATGGTGACCGCCCGCACCGACATGTCCACCCGGCTGCACGGCCTGCACGTCGGCGCGGACGACTACGTCACCAAGCCGTTCGACCCCCGCGAGCTGGTGGCCCGCATCCATGCCGTGACCCGCCGAGCGACCCGTGTCCCTCCGCCGGACGCGCCGGCGGACCAGGACGCCGCGTCGTCGGCCGCGTCGTCGGCGCCGGCGGTGTCCACCGTGATCGCCGGCCCGGGCGGCGTCCGGATCGACGTCGAACGGCGGGAGGTCACCGTGGACGGGGAATCGGTCCCGCTGACCCGGAAGGAGTTCAACCTGCTGGCCATGTTGGCGCGCCAGCCCGGCATCGTCTTCACCCGGTCGCGGATCCTCGCCGAGGTCTGGGACTCGGCCTGGGTGGGCAACCAGCGGACGCTCGAGGTGCACGTCGCGGCCGTGCGGGCGAAGCTCGGCGTCGCCGGTGTGATCGAGACCGTCCGCGGCGTCGGTTATCGCTTCCCGGCTGGTTAACCGTGCGGGCCCGCCTGTTCGTCCTGCTGCTGACGCTGATCGCGCTCGTCGTGGTCGCGCTGCTGACGCCGCTGGCGACGAACTATGCGACCAACGCCCAGCGGCAGGTGTTCATCGACCGGCTCCAGGACACGAACCGGTTCGCGCTGCTGCTGCGGGACGGCGCGGGCAGCTCCGAACTGACCGCCCTCCGGGCCGAGATCGACCGCTACCACGACGTCTACGGCATCCCGACCGTCGTCCTGGACGCCCACCGGCAGGTGCTGCTCAGCTCCGCGCGGGTCGATCTCGACGACCGGGCGGTGAGCGACCGGATCGACACCGCACTCTCCGGTCGCAGCACCGAGGAGATGGCGATCTGGCCCTGGGAGGACCATCCGCTGGTGGTGGCGGTGCCGTTCCTGGCCGGTGAGGGCGCGGGGGTGGCGGGCGTCGTCGTCACGGTCTCGCCGACCGATGCGCTGCGGACGCGGGTCGGCACCGTCTGGCTCGTCCTCGCGGCGTTGAGCCTCGGCGCGATCGCGCTGTTCGTGGCGGTCGCCGACGCGTTGGCGACGTGGGTGCTGCGCCCGGTCAGCAGCCTGGACGCGGCCGCGCACGCGATCACGTCCGGTGACCTCGCGTCCCGGGCCCCGCTGGGCACCGGTCCGCCCGAGCTGAGACGTCTGGCCCGGTCGTTCAACGAGATGGCGGCCACCGTGAGCGGCGCACTCGAACAGCAGCGGGCGTTCGTCGCGGAGGCCTCGCACCAGATGCGCAACCCGCTGACCGCGCTGCTGCTGCGGGTCGACAATCTCGCCGACGCGGTCGCCGACGAGCACGCCGGCACGCTGCCCGATCAGGCCAAGGCCGAGTACGACGAGGCGGTCCGGGAAGGGCAGCGGCTGCAGCGGGTGCTGGAGGAGATGCTCGCGCTGGCCCGCGCCGAGCGGCACCTGGGCGCGGTCCGGCGGGTGGACGTCGGCACGGTGCTCGACGAGCGCCTGTCCGCCTGGCGCGTCCGGGCCGACCTCCGCGGCCAGATGCTGGTGCGGTCCGGCGTGGCCAGCGCGGAAGCGGTGGTCGATCCGGAGTCGCTGGCCCGGGTGCTCGACGAGTTGCTCGACAACGCCAGCCGCTACGCCGGTGACAACGGCGTCATCGTCGCCGCGCTGCGGGCCGGTGCCGGGTCGTCGGAGTTCGTCCGGCTGACGGTCTCGGACGACGGCGACGGGCTGCCGCTGACCGAGCTGGACAAGGTCACCGACCGGTTCTGGCGTAGCCCGAGCCACGCGAACGTACCGGGCACCGGGCTGGGCATGAGCATCGTGACGTCGCTGCTGCAGACGTTCGGTGGCCGGCTGGAGGTCACCGCTGGTCCGCAGGGCGGCCTGGCGGTCACCTGCGTGCTTCCCGCGCCCCCGCCGTCGGCGAGCGAATCGCGCCCGTCCAGCGAGCAGCGCCCGTCCGGAGAATCCGCTCCGGAGACGGCGTCACCCGCCGCCGGGGCGGAGGAGATCTCCAGCGGTCAGGGTTTGACCGACCGGTAGTAGCGGATCGCCCCCGGGTGCAGCGGTATCGACGCGGTGCTGATCGCCGACCGGACGTCCAGCACCCGTCCGCTCGGCACGACCGAGGCGATCCGGGTGCGGTGCGAGAACAGCGCCGCGGAGAGTCGCATCACCAGGTCGTCGTCGAGCCGCAGGCTGGCGAGCAGGTAGCTCGGTACCGCCGCGGTGGGCGTGTCCGGGACGTTTGCGTAGGTGCCGGCCGGCACGGTCGCCAGCTGGTAGAACGATCCGTACTGTCGGCGCAGCTCCTCGACGTAGCGGTCGACCGGCAGCAACCGGATCGGCAGGTTGCTGGCGAGCGTGGCGACCGCGGTCGTGGGCAGGCCACCGACCCAGAAGAAGGCGTCCAGCGTGCCGTTGGCGAGCAGCCGAGCGGAGTCGCTGACGCTGTAACCGCGCCGCACGATGTCGGTGTTGTCGTCCATCCCGGCGGCGGCCAGCAGGCGCCGCGCGGTGATCTCCACCGACGAGCCCGCGGACCCGACCGACACCCGCTTCCCGCGCAGGTCCCGCAGCGACCGGAGCGGCGAGTCCTGCCGGACGACGACCTGGACGTACTCGTCGTAGATCCGGGCGACCGCGCGAATGCGGCCGGGCGCTCCGGCTGCCTGCTCCAGTGCCGGCGCTCGGAACGCGGTGTCGGCCGACATGAACGCCAGGTCGGCCCGGCCGGTCGCCAACCGCGTCAGGTTGTCGACCGACCCGCTGCTGTTGTCGACCCGCACCGTCAGGTCGGGCAGTTCGTCGGCGAGGACTTCCTGGAACGCCAGGCCGTACGCCTCGTAGACGCCGCCGACCCCGCCGGTGCTGATCGTGATCCCGCCCGGCGGGTAGTGCACCGGATCGCACACCGGCGCCCGGCAACCCCGCAACGCCACCAGGCCGACCGCGGCGATCGCGAGCGCCACCACGGTGACCAGCAGCACCCAGCGTCGTCGCCGGGTCAGCACGATCGACATGAGTGCGGCGCCGCCGCGACCGCGTGAGGCGGAAGCGTGCTGACTCCGCGAGTGAGCACGGCCGCCGGACCTCAAGCGGTCGACGAGGCGGCGCACTAGCTAGCCCGCTTGCTCGGCCAGGTTGAGGAACTGTCGCTTGGACGCCAGGGCCTTCTCCGCCTCGGCGATCCGGCGCTGGTCACCGGCGGTCTTGGCACGCTCCAGCTGACGCTCGGCCTTGGCGACCTGTTCCCGCATCTGGGCCAGCAGCGGGTTGCTCTCGACACTGCCGCGGCGCCACTCGGCGTCGGCGGCGACCCGGACCCGCTCCTCGACCGCGCGCAGACGCCGGTCGAGCTGTGCGACGGCCTCCCGCGGAACCCGCCCGATCTCGTCCCAGCGGGCCTGGACGTCACGCATCGCGGCCTGAGCGCCCCGCAGGTCGGTCGCCGGGTCGATGCGCTCGGCCTCGGCCAACAGCGCTTCCTTCTTGGTCTGGTTCTCCTTGAGCTCGGCGTCCCGCTCGGAGAACGTGGCCGACCGGTGGGCGAAGAACGTGTCCTGCGCCGCCCGGAACCGCTTCCAGAGCTGCTCTTCGGCGTCCCGCGGTGCCCGACCGGCGGCCTTCCAGTCGGCCATCAGCTGCTTGAGCCGGTTCGCGGTGGCCTGCCAGTCGGTCGACTCGGCCAGCTCCTCGGCCTCGGCGACGAGCTGTTCCTTGATCGACTGGACCTGCTTGCGCTGGGCGTCGAGGCCGGCGAAGTGGCTACCCCGACGACGGCTGAACGCGTCCCTGGCCGCGGCGTACCGGCGCCAGAGCTCGGTGTCGGTCTTCCGGTCGACGCCGCGGATCGACTTCCACTCGGCGAGGATGTCGCGCAGCCGGTCGCCGGCGACCTTCCACTGGGTGGAGTTCGCCGCGATTTCTTCGGCCTCGGCGACCAGCGTCTGCTTACGGGCGGTGGCCTCTTCGCGGGCGCGGGCCTTCGCGACCTTCTGCTCGTCGGCCTTCGCGCTCGACTGCTCGATCAGCGTGTCCAGGCGGGTGGCGAGCGCGTCCAGGTCACCGACGACCGCGGCGGTCGCCAGCGACTCGCGCAGCCGCGCCGCGGAGGCCTTCGTGTGTGCGGCGTCGCTCATCCCGCCGGACAGCCGCGCCTCGAGCAGCTCCACCTCGGTCACCAGGTCGTCGTAGCGCCGCTGGTAGTGGTGCAGGCCCTCCTCGGGCGAGCCCGCCTGCCAGGAACCGACCGCGCGAGCGCCGTCGGCGGTGCGGACGAACACGGTGCCCTCGGCGTCGATCCACCCGAAGTCGCCCGTCGAGGTGCCGCCGGCCGTCGGCGCTGCCGCGGCGGGCGCGGTGGGCACTGGCGGCGCCGGAGTGGCGGCGGGTGCGGCGATCGCGGCGGGCGTGGGGACGGCGGGAGCAGCCGGCGTGG
>NZ_BAAAYN010000008.1:0-6125 GCF_039536245.1 Cryptosporangium minutisporangium
GGCAGCGCCGGAGGTTGCGTGCTTCGCCGTCGCGGCGGCCACTGGCGGAGGGATCGGCGTGGCACCGGTCGTCCGGGCAGCCGCAGCCGTTCCGCCGGCCGTGCCAGCCGCAGCCTTCCCGCCGGCCGTGCCGGCGGCGGCCGTGTGGGCGGGAGCCGTCCCGGCCGGTGTGTTTGCGGCATCCGCGTCGGCCGGCGTCGCCGAGGCCGGTGCAGCAGCGGCGCCGCGCGCGGAATGCGAGGTCGCTTCGGAGGGCTCCGCAGCGTCCGTCGGCGCGGGGCCGGACTCCGCCGCAGCTCCTCCCGAGGCCGTGTCCGCTCCAGGCCTCCCAGCGGTCCCATCGGTTCCGCCGGCCCCAGCGGTCCCGAGCGTCTCTGGGGTGGCGGCAGCGTCAGCCGGCCCGGCAAGGTCCGTCGGACCGGCCGCGTTGGTCGCGCCGGCCTCGTTCGCGGGCGCCGGGTTGGCGGGGCGGCGCGGGCGGCGTGGTGGCTGGACCCGATGCCACGCTTGCCGTGCCGCGGCGACCTCGTCCGGCGCGTACGCGGTGACGACCTTCGTCAACGCGTCCAGGCTGACCCGGCGGCGTCCCATCCGGAGCTCGTTGACGGTCGTCTTCGACAGGCCGGTCTCGGCCGCGACCGCACGGACGTTCGTCCGCGCCTGCATCAGTGCCCGGAGGTACCTCCGGAGTTCTTCCTCGGTGCCTACCTGGGCCGGCGACGGTCTCCCGGCCGAGGGCTGGTTCATCCCGGTCTTCTCCCTCGTCGAACCCCGCGGAGCAGTGGCCGTCGGCGTGTCCTGTCCTGTCCCGCCGACGGTTCCCGGCAGCGGGACAGGCCAGAAAGGCCACGTCGTCCTATTAGGGCTCTTCCCTTACTCTGCGCTGCCCAGAGAAAGTGATCTCCGTGAGGTTCTCGGGAGGATAGCGGCTCGCGATCCCGGGAGCCCGTCGGCTCGCGTCCCGGTGGAGGTCCGTGAGGTGGGGGGCACGTGATCGGACCCTCCGCCGGGGCGCAGAGGCCCTAAGGCCCCGAGACACTGGGCCGCCGAGACGCCGGGCCGCGCGGCACCGAGCGGTTCAGGTCGCGAGGTCGGGAGCGATGCGGTCGGCCAAGCGGCGGAGCGCACCCCATGCGAGTGCGCCCGCGTCGGCGTCGACGTAGTCGTCCTCGCCGCCGAGCTCCGGGTCGTCGAGCGGCTCGCCGGTGAGCTGCCGGGCCGCGCGCTCGCAGATCTCCGGCTCCGGCAACACCAGCGGTACGCCGGTCGACTGCGCCGTGACTTGGATCTCGCAGGCCCGCTCCAGGTAGTACATGCGGAGGAACGCCTGCCCCGCGGTGCCGCCGACCGTGAGGAGCCCGTGGTTGCGCAGGATCAACGCCGGGTGCGGACCGAGGTCGGCGACGAGCCGCTCCTGCTCGGCGAGGCTGAGCGCGACACCCTCGTAGGCGTGGTAGCCCACCCGGCCGTAGAACTCCATCGACATCTGGTTCAGCGGGAGCAACCCGTCGCGCTGCGCCGCCACCGCGCAGCCGGCGCGCGTGTGGGTGTGCAGCACGCAGTGGGCGTCGGGGCGCGCCCGGTGCACCGCGCTGTGGATGACGAACCCGGCGGGGTTGACCCCGAATCCCGTCGGCACGGCCGGCGGCGGGTCGACCGGGTTCCCGTCCAGGTCGATCTTGACCAGGCTGGACGCGGTGATCTCGCTGAACAGGAGGCCGTACGGGTTGATCAGGAAGTGGTGTTCCGGGCCCGGCAGCCGCAGCGAGATGTGCGTGTAGATCAGGTCGGTCATCCGGAAGTGGTCGACGAGCCGGTACACCGCGGCGAGTTCGCAGCGCAGTGCCCACTCCGTCGGGCCCCGACCGGTCTCGGCACCGGTCGGGGACGATGCGGCGACGCTCATCAGCCCTCCTCGAGCGCGGCTGCCACCAGCACCTGGAACCGGGCGGTCACCTGGTCCCAGTGCGGCAGCAGGTGGTTGCGGTCGGCGGCCGGGGAGGAGCGTCCCCGCTGCATCCGCTCCAAGATCGGAACGTCCTGGTCGTTGACCTCGAACAGGACCGCGGTCAGCGCCTTCCGGGCGTCGGCGAACTCCGGCCCGGACGCGGAGCTGTCGACGAACACCGCCATGTGTTCGACGGTACGGTTCGCGGCGACCGGTTCGAAACCGATCACCTGGAACCAATCCGCCTCGAGGAACACCAGCGCGTTGGGGAAGAGGCAGAAGATGTCCTGGCGGTCGCGGAGTGCTGCTGGTACGTCCCCGAATATCGGGAGCGGCGTCTCGGTCTTCGCCGCCTTCCCGGCCGCGCCCCGCGGATAGCAGCCGCCGAGGATGTCGTCGGCGAGGACGACGTCCTCGATGTCCGGAGCGGCGGCTGCCGGGCCGACCTGGGGGTGGACGAACGGCAGGTGGTAGAAGTCGAGGAAGTTCTCGACGACGAGCTTCCAGTTCGCGTCGACCTCGTACCGGTCCTCGGCGGCGAGGTGGAGCCGCTCCAGGTCGACCGGAGCCCACCGCTCGCGCAGCGGCGCCAGGGTCTCGTCGGCGCTCCGCTCCGGTTCACCGAGGCAGACCAGCACCATGCCCGCCCACTCGGTGTGCCGGACCGGCAGTAGCGCCAGCGCGTCGCGGGTCGCGTCGTCCGGCGCGGAGCCCTTGGTGCGGTCCCAGTACGGCGTGCCGCAGAGCGCCCCGTCCACCTCGTACGTCCAGTAGTGGTACGGGCAGCGCAGCCGCTTGCGGGTGCTGGGCTCCTCGGAGAGCACCATCCCGCGGTGCCGGCAGATGGCGACCGCGATCGGACGCGCCGACGTGATCTGCACCGCGGTCACCGACGAGGCCGACGAGACGCTCGAACTGCTCGAGGACGTCCGGGCGTTGCCGGGCGTCCTCGGGCTGGAATCCTGGACCCACCTGCGGGTGCTGAAGGAGTCCTACTGACGCGGTGGTGAGGTCAACGGGTGCCGGTGCGGGTCATCCGCGGGCCGGACATCGTCTCGGAGCCGAGTAGCGGCACCACCCGGTCGCCCAGCGGGTCGTCGAGCACCGAGTGCGTCCCGGTCTTCACGCCGCTCGGCTCCGCGAACCGGCCGGCCAGGTCCAGCGGCGTCGCGCCCTCCAGTGACTCGGAGAACGACGACGTCAGGTAGCTGCGGATGCCGTTCAGCAGCCGCTCGGTGTCTTCCCGCGGACGCACGACCAGGCGGACGAACTGGCTGGTGATGCCGAGCTTGTTGCCGCACTCCCGGATCAGCACGCCGTGCCGGGACAGTAGGTAGTCGCGCAGGCGCGGCCCCTCCACCTCGGCGGGCAGCTTGACCAGCACGAAGTTGCCCTGCGAGGGAAAGACCTGCATGCCGGGGATGCGGCGCAGCTCGGTCAGCATCTCGTAGCGGTCCCTGGCCAGCAGCCGCAGGCTCTCCCGGTACTCGGCCAGGTGGTCGCGGAGCATGAAGATCACGGTCTCGGCCAGCGAGTTGAGGTTCCACTTCGGCAGCCGGGAGCCGATCTTCTTGACCAGCGCCGGGTTGCCGACGACGTACCCGAACCGGATACCGTGCAGCCCGAAGTTCTTCCCCAGGCTCTTGAGCACCAGCACGTTGTGCCGCAGCATCGCTTCCTGGGCGATCGACGGGCGGGGCTCGGCGTCCACGAAGTCGATGAACGACTCGTCGACGACCACCAGGTCGCGGTCGGCCAACGAGTCGACCAGCCGGAGCACCTCCCACTTGGGGATGTAGTTGCCGTCCGGGTTGTTCGGGTTGCAGACCACCGCGACCCGCGAGTTGCGCTCGCGGATGAAGTCGACGTAGGCGTCGATGTCCAGCGCGAAGCCACCGGCCTCCGGGAGCTGGAACATGTCCACCCGCTTGCCGGTCTCCAGCGACTGGTCGGTCCAGCGCCCGAACGTGGGCACCGGCGTGGCCATGCTCTCCTGGATCATCAGGTGGTCGATCCAGGTGATGAGCTCGGTTGACCCGTTGCCCATCGCGATCGTCTGCGGCGGCATCTGGAGGAGGCTGGCGAGCTGGCCGGTGATCGCGCCGGCGTCGGTGGGGTAGTACTTCAGGATCGTCTCGAGCTTGGCCGACAGCTCGGCGAACATGTCCGGGGTCGGGAAGTACGGGTTGCACGGGATGCAGAAGTCCGACAGGTCCTCGGAGCCGGAACCCATGCTGCGCGCGAGGGTGAAGTACGACGGGCTGTGGTTGCCCTGCCGGAACATGCCCAAGTCCATCGAGTGCTTCACGCAGGTCCTTCCATCGGGCCGGTCAGCGATCATTTCCCGCGGCTCGCAGTGCTGCACTCCTGAAACGGGTCGGCCGGGGGAGCGGTTCACTACTGGGACGGGCGTTGCCGCCGTATTCTGCGGCGGTGAGCCTCCTCTCGACCGCCGTCGTGACCGTGCTCGGCGCGGCCTGCGCGACCGGCACGGTCTGGTGGGCCCGGCGCGCCGAGCAATCCGTGGCACCGCCCGGTGCCCCGGCTCCGCAACCGGCGGCGGAGCCGGCGCGGGAACCCTGGTGGGAGCGGGCGCCGTGGTGGGCCGCTCTCACCGAGGACGAGCGACGCTGGGTGCTGCAGAACCTCGAGGCCACGGACCCCGATGGGCCAGTTGTGGACCTCCGCTAGTCTCCGCGCCTGTCGGTGCGCCGCTATTCCGGTGGTGCCCCTGCGCGACAGGAGGAACCGGTGACTCAAGCCGGAACGGACGACGAGGTCGATTCAGGACTTAACGGGAGCGAAGCGCCGGTGACGTCGGCGCCCGAGGCCATCGCTCCGGCAGCGTTCGCGGCGCCCGCGCCCGAGGCACCCCCGCCCGCCGCCGCCCCTCCAGCCCCCGCCGCCGTGACGCCCGCGCCGGCCGATGTCGCGGACCCCACCGTCGCGCCTCCGGCCGTCGCGCCTCCGGCCGTCGCGCCCCCGGCCGTCGCGCCCCCGGCCGTCGCGCCTCCGAAGACGCTGATCATCGAGCGCATCCTCCGTGACCGGGAGGGCCTCTGGCGCGAGATCCTCGCCGAGCACCAGCTGAACGCGGTCCTGCGTCGGATGCTGGTCAGCTCGGTCGTCTCGCTCGCCATCTACGGTCTGGTGCTGGGCGCCTCCGCCGGGCCGCTGCAGGCGTTCGCCTCCGCGGTCAAGCTGCCGCTGCTGTTCCTGCTCACGCTCGGGATCTGCCTGCCGACGCTCTACCTGTTCAACCTGGTGTTCGGTGCGCGGCTCTCGATCCGGCAGGCACTCGCGCTGGTGCTCGTCGCGATCACGGTCACCGGCGCGCTCACCCTCGCGTTCGCGCCGATCAGCTTGTTCTTCCTGGTGACGGCGAACGACTACGCGTTCTTCAAGCTGCTCAACGTGCTGATCCTGATGCTCACCGGGTTCGTCGGGCTGAGCGTGATGGTCGACGGGATGCGCGGGCTGAATCGACTGTCCGGACACGAGCCGGACGCACGCCCCCGCCTCGCACCGTACGGCTACGGCTGGCCGGCCCCGTACGACGCTCGGCCCGCGCACGGCACTCCCGCCGGTCCGGTCAGCCACCCCGCGCCGACGCAGCACGGGGCGCCGACGCCGCACGCCGCGCCGACGCCGCACGCCGCGCCGACGCCGCACGGGGCGCCGGCCGCTCCGGCGCAGGTCACCGGAGCACCGGCCCACCCGGCGTCGGTGCCCGGAGCGTTCGACCGGCCGGTCAACACCCGGCTGCTCTACGTCTGGGTGCTGCTCTTCGGCTTCGTCGGTACCCAGCTCGCCTGGACGCTCCGCCCGTTCATCGGGGAGCCGAGCCACCCGTTCCAGCTCTTCCGCGACCTGGAGGGCAGCTTCTACGGCAACGTGCTGGAGACGCTCGCCTCGATCTTCTGACCGACGCGCCGCCAGCTGACGCTGGTTGTCGCCGTTTCGGGGTGACCGCCGCGATGGATGTCGCGCCTCCCGTGCCATGGCCGGAAGGCGCGACATCCATCTGATGCGTCGCCCGGAAGGCGCGACAACCACGCCGCGCATCGCCCGGGATGCGCGACAACCACGTGACCCGTCGCCCGGATAGCGCGACAACCACGGCGCGGATTGACGGCCCGTGGGAACGGAGACGGCCCGCCCGGCGAACCGGGCGGGC